>JBFRWO010000056.1:0-23101 GCA_051439625.1 Crocosphaera sp.
GGTGTTAGGTTACTGATATCTAAACCATGTAGGAAAAAAGCTAACAGAATACCTATCCCTAACCACACGGTAAAAGAGGGTTTACGAAAACGAGGAGGGGGTGAATTTTTTGATTGATTTTGAGACGTATTTAATTTCATTTTATTAATGTTTTAACTCCGAACCCCTAACCCAGGTTATGATAAATTGCGATCGCCTTGATAGAGAAGGGTTAAATCTTGATCCTCAAGGGATTTAACGGTGGTATCGATATGAATTTTGCCATCCCGTAAACCAATAATGCGATCGCCGTATTCTTTGGCTAATTCCAATTGATGCAGGGTACAAATAACGGTTAATTCTTGTTCTCGGACAATAGACCATAATAAATCCATCACCTCTCTACCAGCTTGCGGATCAAGACTGGCCACTGGTTCATCTACTAAGATCAATTTGGGGTGTTGCATCAAAGTTCGGGCGATCGCAACTCTTTGCTGTTGTCCACCAGATAGGGTATCGGCCCGTTGTTGAGCGATATGGCTTAAGTGAACCCGCTCTAGACAGTCCATAGCCCGTTTTCGCTCTATTTCCGGGGCTGTTGCCGGAAACCAATAACGGGGGCTGCTACTGCGTCCTAATGCACCGTGTAAGACGTTATGGAAAGCAGATAAACTGCCCACTAAATGGAATTTTTGAAATACCATACCAACTTGCGATCGCATTTGCCGTAATTGTTGAGCATTAAGCTTAGATAATTGCCAATTGCCAATGGAAATATCCCCAGAAGTAGCAGTTTCTAAGCCCAAGATACAACGTAATAAGGTGGATTTTCCCGAACCATTTGCCCCCAACAAGACAATTCCTTCCCCTGGTTGTGCCGAGAAACTAACCTGATCTAAGGCAACTGTTCCGTTAGGATAAACTTTGGTAAGGTCGCTAATTTTCAGCGATAACATTTTTTAGTGATAAATTAAACAACATTCAAACTCAAACTAATCACCAACAAATTCAGTAAAATCATTAATACCAATGGCTTGATAGGCTTGACGAATGGGATCATAATCCGAGTCTTTAGCTTCAACTAAAGTTGAACCTTTATATTTTTCGTTGGCATCAACTGAAACAATAGCCCCAATTAATTGCTCTTGATTTTCCACCATACCCTTTTTAATTTCTTCTACATATTCGGGCTTTAGTTTGTTACTAGCAATAAAGACATCACTGGGTAAGAGATCCCCTTTTTTGACAATGGGATAATCTTCTGATTTGAGGTTTTTGGCTTCCATAAAGCGATCGTAGTCTAATGCTGCCCCTCCCCAAGCTTGTACATCTTCGTTTTGAAACGCTTGTAAGTCTGCATCCCCTAGCATCTTAATCTCAATATCTTGTTCAGGTTGTAACCCAGCATCGACTAAGATTTTGGTAGGCCCTAGTTGTCCGCTAGTGGAGCCGAGATCGGACATAGCGATGGTTTTCCCCTTGAGATCCTCTAAGGAGTTAATCCCACCCTTTTTATGGACAGCAATAACGGAGCGATAGTTAGGACGGGTAATGGCAATAAAGGGTACAGCCTGAGTTTTAGCTTGCATTACCACATATTCAGCAGGACCGGTTAAAACAATATCAACCTGATCGGATTGTAACGCAACGGCTGCGGCTGTGCGATCGGCTACTGGAAAGAATTTGATTTCTTTACCTAATGTTTCAGCTAATGCGTCACGAAACGGTTCATAGTCCCGTTGCAACTCTTCTAAACCTTGTACATCTGTGACGGCAAAACGTAATGTATCTGGTTCTCCATTGGTGTTGGTGGAAGAATTGGGAGAATTACTATTACAAGCTACCAGAAACAGTAAAGAATAGACTAAAAGATTACGACGTTTCATTAAATAATAACCTGAGATTTTACCTCACAATATTTTATTAGCAAATAATCTTATTCAAGTTAAGAAACAATTATCATTAAGTTAAAGTTATTTTTCTTGTCATATTAGACATCTCCAAGAATCTATAACCCAGTCACAGCTATGGAAACAGGCTGATTAGACTCGAAGTCAAAAAACCGACTTAAGTTCGATTAGATGATAAAGCTTTATTTTCTTCTATTTGATTTTCTGTTAATTTTCCTTTCTTGGGCTTTTTGTGTGGAGTTGTAATTTGACTTTTTCCAATGTAAGCTTTATCACCACTAAAAATTTGTTCTTTTATCCATTGATAACAGAAAAGCCCTTTCCAGAAATAGAAATTGTAGTAGTACGTGGTAAAGCTAATATTTGCTCAGCATCTACTAAAATTAAATCTACTCCTAAAGGAAAATTTCGATTCCATTGATTTCTCAGGGTCAACCAATTAGGATCAAATCCTTGTAAAAAGATGGTGTTACTATTAGCAATTCCTGGACCAGTTAAGTGTAATTTTAAATTACCTTTTCCAATAGTTTCTCCTAGTAGGATAAGGGTTGCACCTTTTTCTGGGTTTGATAAATCTCCTAAATTAATCTCTAAGTTTTCTGAGGGAGTATTAAGAGCATTTTTGACAATATATTGAGCATTTTTAGAACTATCTAAAGGACTTTGTAATAATAAGCGATCGCTCTGTGAAACTAAATTATCATCATCGTTCCAAGTAACACTTTGATCTAAAATAGTGGCAAGAATTGCTACTAAAACTGAATCGGTTCCTATCTGTTCTTTTAAACTAACAATTTCCCCAGGAAAACTCAAACAATGAAGAAGTTTACGAAAAATCTGTTGTTGGGTTTTGGTTTGCCAGATTGAATTAATTTCAAGCATCATTTTCCTCCTGACTTAATAAAGAAAAGTTTACTTTTGTTTTGGCTAACATTATGCCTCTTATTCGATTTTCTTCCTCTCTTTTTTTCATACCTAAGTCAATATAATTAGCAACTTGTTCCCAACCTTTAAGTTGATTAGCCATGACCGCATCACAAACTGCTAAAGCAACGGCTAAATCTTCAGAATCTCCCATAACTTGTGCTGCCCCATCATAACTATCCCCTTGTTCATTAATTAAACTTAAATAAGCATGAGCGATGGGAATTTCTCCGAGATAATAAGGTTCATGAAACACAGCATCTTCTAGAGTCAAGAGACTTAAACCATTTTGAGGTACAATTTTATATTTAATCTGCCAATTTTTGCCAATCTCTTCAGCTAAATTATAGATAGTTTCTAGAGAATGAGCCGTCAAAGCTTTGACCCATAAAGAACGTTCATAAGTTGTCATAAAACTTGCTTCCTTAGCCAAGTAGATAAATAGTCAATGCCTATAATAGTAATAAGAATAATCAAAATCAAAGTAGCAGACTTATCATAATTAAAAAAACGAAGAGTTGTATTTAATTCAACACCGATACCTCCAGCACCCACTAAACCTAATACTGTTGCCATACGAACGTTGCGATCAAAAATATATAGGGTATAACCGATCACCTCTTGTAAAATGGAAGGCCAAGCTGCATACATAATTAACTGTAAAGTGTTAGTTCCAGTAGCACTTACTCCCTCATAGATACCCTTATCAACTCGTTCCATACTTTCAGCCAAAAATTTACCTAAAAAACCCGTAGTGTGAATTCCTAGAGCCAAAAAACCAGGGAGGGGTCCTAACCCTAATGCTGCCACAAAAATTAAGGCTAAAACCAAATCTGGCATGGCACGACAAAAGTTAAGAAGTTCTCTTACTATTCGATAAATAAATGGGTGAGGTGAGAGATTTTTTGCTCCTATAGGTGCGAGGAAAAAACTTAAAGTTAGAGATAAAACTGTCCCCCAAAAAGCAATTATAACTGTAACCAGCATCAACCAGAGATATTTAGGCAACTCACTGAAATCTGGATGATTATAACGACTTAAATATTCCATGATATTTTCACCGCTACGGAGTAATTCTCCAAACGGTAACTGTAAATAAACTAAACAAATAATCGTTAAAAATAACACAAGAGCAAATATAACAAGTGGCCAATTGAACGGTTTAGGAGGTAACTTAGACATAATTATAAAATTTCCCATACTTGTGAGGTACAAAATTTTTTATTTTCGGGAACGGGGAACTTCTTAACAGGGAACAGAGAATATATGAAAGTGTTGGAATGAATTTTGGAAACCCTATACATTGTTTAATTAAATAATATAAGAACGTAGTTGAGTTGATACATAATCTAAAATAGTCACCATCAAATAAATTGCCAAAATAATTAAAATCAAACGACCATAATTGAATAAGCGAATTGAAGAAATTAACTCATAACCAATACCTCCAGCACCCACAAAACCTAGTACAGTCGCTGAACGAATATTATTATCGAGAATATACAAAGTTGTACCAATAAAATCAGGCATTGCTTGAGGCAACATAGAAAAATGAACCTTTTGTAACCAATTTGCCCCTGTTGCTTCTACCCCTTCAATCATCCCCACATCAACCACTTCAATACTTTCAGCAAAAAATTTACCCATAAATCCCGTTGTCACAAAAGTAAGAGCTAAAATACCAGGAAAAGGACCTAATCCCAAGGCAGAAACAAACAACAAAGCCCAGACAATCTCAGGTAAAGCTCTCATAAAACTAAGCAAGTTTTTCACAACATGAAAGACAATAGGCAAAGGACTACTATTTCTAGCGGCTAAGATTCCCAATGGTAAGCTAAAACAACAAGAAAACACGGTACTTAAAAAACCCATAGCAATGGTTTCAAGCATTTTATTGGTAAGGGTTGGCAAATAACTCCACTCAGGAATTGTCAGTAAATTAGAGACAAAATTGAAAAAATTACCGCTAGATTTAACTATGGTAATGGGATTAAATTCCACCAGAGGAGCAGTTATCAGCAAAATGATGACAACAATGAGAACAAAGAAAATGCTCCCACGAGTGGGTAATCCATTTTCAGTCGGCCAATGTCTAGGCCACAGGGATATTTTCATGGTCTTCTTTGTGGTAAATTGTCTCTAGGAGACTGTCATGAAGCAAATTAACAGGCTGATCATCAAATATAATTTTCCCTTGTTTAATGCCAATAATGCGATCAGCAAACTGCATGGCCAAATTAACTTGGTGTAAACTGGCTAATACGGTTACGCCGTCTTCTTTACAGATTTTGAACAACAAATTAAGAATTTCTAAGCTTGTGGCAGGATCTAAACTAGCCACCGGTTCATCAGCAATAATAATCTGGGGTTTTTGCACCAAAACACGGGCGATGGCTACCCGTTGTTGTTGCCCTCCCGATAAATTATTGGCCCTCTGCCAAACCTTATCCGTTAATTCAACCCTTTCTAACGCCCAATGGGCCAACTTATAATCTTGTTTGCTAAAAAGATAAAAAAGACTCTCCCACCAACGACGATAATAAGAACGCCCAATTAAGACATTAGTCATCACATTGAGACGATTAACCAAATTAAACTGTTGAAAAATCATCCCCACTTTCGCTCGAACATGACGCTGATTTTGTGGGGTTAACTTTCGTTGATCAATGAAAATCTCTCCTTGGGAGGGGTTTTCCAAGCCATTTACCATCCGTAACAGCGTTGATTTTCCGGCACCTGAAGATCCCAGAATCACTGTAAACTCTCCAGGATTAATGATTAAATCTGTCTTCTGGATTGCTTGAAAACCATTGTTAAACGTTTTTGTCACCCCTTTAAATTCAATAGTAGTCATGAAAAAATACTTATTTGAGGTTTGCTAAAAAAGATTTATAGCACTTCTCATACTCGTGAGGTACATAGTTTTTCGTAGAGATGTTGCATGCAACGTCTCTACAGGAGGGTAGGGTGTACCTCATAAGTCTAAGAAACGCTATATAACGGGGATAGTCAAGAGTTTTAGATTAGATAAAAAAGCTAAACTCCCTTATCTAGAATGTTTCTGGATTAATGAGTGCAAACTTTATTCATGCTCCAACCCCGAACCCCGAACCCCGAACTCAAGTTTATTTAAGGATTTGCTCTTTTTGCAACCCTAACTGTTGCACAATATCCCGAATAACTTGATAATCCTGGGCAGTTACTTCTTCATAACGAGCTAAGGTACCATAACCTGTGACTTCAATCTCATTATGAGCATTCAAAATAACCTCTTTTATCTGGGCTTTAATTTCAGGATCTAAATCGCCACGATAAGTTAAAGGAGAACCGGGAATGGGATCAGATGTTTCTAGAATACGCAGATCATTCTCTTTAATCAAGCCCTTTTCTAGCATCTTTTCGTGGGTGATATCATTACTCCCTGCTGCTGCTACCGTCTTGTTTTTCACTGCTAACTGCGCTGCATCATGAGAACCTGCATAAGTAACTTTGCCAAAAAACTCATCAGGCATTTCTCCTGTACTTTTTTTGACCATATAGCTAGGTACTAAAGATCCTGATGTGGAAGCCGGATCAACAAAGGCTACATCTGCACCTTTTAAATCAGCGATAGATTTAGCGGGAGAATCACCCGGTACAAAAATCATACTTTGATAGGTAGAAGTCCCACCCTCTTTGACTCCCACGGCAAATGCTTCTGCGTCTGCTTCCTGTTCTGCTAAAACGTAGGAAAGAGGACCAAACCAAGCAATATCCACCCGATCTCTTTTCATCGCTTCAATGACACCAGCATAGTCAGTTGCTTGAAAGACTTTAACTGGCATTCCAATTTTTTCCTCTAAATGAGCGCGCATTGGCTCAAACTTATTGAGCATTTCCTCGTTGTCTTCTGCGGGAATTAAACCCATGATAATTTCAGACTTAGCTGGTGAAGATGCCCCTTGAGAAGCGTTTTCAGAGGTTTGTGAGTTATTCGTACATCCCCCAAATAAAGGCAATAAGACTAATGCCCCCAACAGTAATTGACGACGTAACATAAATTTTCCTAGATATGAATTGAAGACTGAATAAACGATAATGGTTAGTTTTTGAATAGCTTATCCATAGCCTAAAGATGGAAAATTAAACCCCTTTTAATTTTGGAATAAGTTTTTATTATAAATTTGTTCGGACAAGGTACCTAAGTTGTTGGTTTTTAGTGGCGTTCTTTAATCAAAACCCCGCCGTTAACGGCGGGGTCTTATTTGTCGTTATCTAGTCCCTTGTTCATTGGCAAGATGAAACAAACTACTTGACTTTCTGTGCCTATCATCCCTTGGTAAGAACGTCTAAACATTTAAACATCTAAACACTTAAATGCTCACTTAAGCTAAAATAAGATCATCCATTAATTCATCCTCCCATGATCATCACCGTCGCCTCGTTCAAGGGTGGCGTTGGTAAGTCCACCACTGCCTTACACTTAGCAGCCTACTGTCAACAATTAGCTCCCTCTCTCTTAGTCGATGGGGACTTAAACCGTAGTGCAAAAGACTGGGCTAGTCGGGGACAATTGCCTTTTAAAGTCGTGGATGAAAAACAGGGTGTAAAATATGCCAGAAACTACGAACACATTATTATTGACACCCCTGCCCGTCCTGCACCCGATGACTTGAAAACTATTGCCTCTGGCTGTGATTTACTGATTCTGCCCACCAGTCCCGATGCTTTGGCTTTGGGGGCAACTCTACAAATGGTTGATGCCCTGCACTCCTTAGAAGCCAACTATCGAATTTTGCTGACCTTAATCCCTCCCCGTCCCTCTAAAGCAGGTTCTGAAGCGAGAAACGCCATTAAAAATGCCCAATTGCCAATGTTTAAAACAGGCATTCGACGGTTAGCTGTGTTCCAAAAAGCAGCCCTAGAAGGAGTTCCCGTCAATCAGGTTAAAGATCCTTATGCAAATGCAGCTTGGGATTGTTATGTCAAAGTAGGCCAGGAGATTTTACCATGAGCAAAAAACCGTCAAGCCGATTTGATGACCTATTTAGTGCGGCCCGTAGTAAAACCCAAGAGACTTCATCAGAGTCAACTACAGCTAAGGAAACTAAGAAAAGCAAAAGCCGTGACCCTGATTATGTCAGAACAACAATCTATCTTCCTAAGCGACTCCATCAACAATTAAAAGTGGCTGCGGTTCAAGGGGATAGGGATATGAGTGAGATAATAGAAGGGTTGGTCGATGCCTGGGTTCAATCTCTAGACACTTAAATGTTTAGATGTTTGAATGGCTAAATGTTTAGTAAAGCCTCAAGGCTAATCTAAGTACAGAAAATCAGGGGTGAACATAAGCGATCATTGTTTTGACCGATTGATTTTTCTACCGCACTATTTATCATGGGGGTATTTAGGAGTATTCCTAGTATTTTTAAATGTCTAATTCCCTAACCAGTTCAGAACATAATAGTGCGTCTCCCAAAGATTTTGACCCGCCTCTCAAAAGAAAGGAGGCGACTATACCTGGTTATTGGACACTTGAGGAAATTGCTGCCGAGATAGGGATGACTTCTCGTAAGGTTCAATATGATGTCTTAGGAAGGCCAGAAAGTGGCATGAAGCCTTCTCTCAAAGGCTATAAAGTAGCTAAAGTTTTGTTAGTTCCAGATCCTGATGCTTTGGAATATATAAAAAAATATCGAAATCGTAAAAAATCTTAATAACCTTTTTTTCCAAAATGGTTCTCAACTGAGAACAAAACAGATAAACTAAGTATTAACACAAAAAACCCAGCCAATGATCTTACTTCTTAGCTGGGTATCTCGATTAAAAAAAAATTTTCAATTACCAATGATCCTACCTCATCTTGGGCGGGAAAGACAAGTACGCCCAAAAATTCTGCTACGTGGCATTCCTCTACAACAACCAGGGGGAGTAGCCTAGTATGAGAAACCAACTCATCCCAACCAACCGCTTTAACCCCTGTCCCATCTGTGGCGACCACAGTGGAGACTGTCGAATTTCAGGGGACACCATGATCCTCTGTCATGGTTATATTGACACCGACTCCCCCCTATCCGGCTGGAAATGGACAAAAACCAGCAGTAACGGAGTCTGGGGCGTTCATATCGTTGACGACGGCAAAGAATTCAACCGTGAACAATGGGAACGAGACAAGCTGCTAAGACAGCAACGGAAACTAGATAAACTAAACTTCTTAGGGAAAAATGCCCTACCCATTGGCGAACGAGATCAAAGCTACAAACGACTGTCAAACTATCTAGGATTAGGAGATCGCCACCGAAAAGACCTCCAGAAACGGGGGTTAAGCGACCTTCAAATTGATGAAATTCCCTTCTTCTCCCTCGACCAATATTCCCCTATTCCGTCAGGAATCCCTGACAATTTGCCAGGAATAGGAACGGATTATTATTCGGGAAATGTTAAATTTTGTGTATCTGACCCTGGCTATTTTTGCCCTAGCTTTGACATCAAGGGGAAAATTAACGGCGGTCAGGTTCGCTACGAAACCAAGAATAATAAATACCGATGGTTAAAAGGGGTCTTGTCATCCCATTTACCCAATGGCGAATTACCGATCACCCTGGTAAGGGGGTATAAGGGGACAAAGGGACAAGGAGACAAGGAGGACAAAGGGGAATTTTTAACAGACCAGTCTCCCCAATCTACCCATGACCCAGACTCCACCAAAAATGAGCTTGAAGACCCCTCAACCGACTCAAAGGTATCAAACCCCCTTTACCTCGTTGAAGGCATCTTAAAGCCCGTTATTGCCTCAAAGAATTTAAGCATTGATGTCTGTGGTGCTAGTGGTGGCCACTTCAAAGGTTCCCCGACTCAGTTCAAAGAAATCATCGCCCGTTACCAGACTCTCATTCTCTGTCCCGATGCAGGGGATATCCTCAACCCCCAAGTGATGCAGCGATGGTTAAGCCAAATTGAGTTTATTAAATCATTAGAATTAGGTCACACCCTGAAAATTTTATGGTGGGGACAAACTATAAAAACCTCCAGTGACCTCGATGAGATTCATCGCCAAAGATTCAAGGAAGCCAACGAAATTAGCGTTGAGCATTTTCTGGAAATCGCTAACTTAGAACAATACCGAGAAAAGACTCAAAAAGCTTGGGAAACCACCAAACATTTTACCCCTGATGTGACCTTTGAACAGCCCTTTATCAACCTACCTTGCCCACAAGACAATACAATACTTTGCCTCAAAAGCGGACTAGGAACTGGTAAAACCACCGACTTAATTAAACATCTCAATGGTTATGAAAATGAAAATGGTGAATGGATTAATGGTCAATGGTTTGGAGAAGGAGCGGTTAATTTAGGCTATCGAAATACCTTACTTTTACAATTCTGCGAGAAATCAGGGTTCTTACATATCCATCATGATTCTCGCTTGATTGATATTACCAAACCCTATAGTCGAACCGCAGCTTGTGTCAACAGTTTATTGAGACACTATACCTTAGAATCCTTTGACGACAAAATCCTTATTTTGGATGAAGTCGTTTCTATTATTAAACATCTCCTCTTTAGTGGCACCATCAGGGAAAGGTCCGAGACAATTGCTATGTTTATGGAAGCTATTAAACGGGCGAAAACCGTGGTCTGTTTAGATGGGAATCTCTCGGATATGTACTGTCACTTCATGGCAGCTTGTGACCCAAGTAAACGACTGATAAAAGTTGAGAATACCTACCAAGGAAACAAACCTGAACTCATCCTCTTAGAAGGAACCATTAATAATAAAGGCAACCTGAGAAAACGAGATAATGCCCCTTGGTTAAATGCCCTCTTAAACACAGCTAAACTGCCCGTGGTGGCTGCCGATTCTCAAATCTTATTAGAATCCCTTGATGACTTATTTATCGCTCAAGGAAAGAAAGGGATTCGCATTGATTCTAAAACCATTAATAAGAAAGAAGTCAAAGCCTTTCTTAAAGACCCTGTGGCTTGGATACTGAAACATAAACCTGAATATTTATTATTTAGTCCGAGTTGTGAAAGTGGGCTTGATGTGGCAATTACCAACTACTTTAGTCACTTTTTTGGCTTCTTCTTTGGGGTGATTGATGCCGATGCCATTACCCAAATTATTGCCCGTGTCAGAGATGTTGACTTGACCCGTTATTTATGGGTCATGCCCTACGTTAAACAGGATAATCCTGATAGTATTCAGAGTCCCTTAGTGGAAAATCTCCAGTATCATTTGAACCAAAGATTAGTCTCTGACATTCATAGTGTGATGAGTGGTTTGGCTGATGCTGAAAAATTAATATCAGAAATTGTTACTGAGTTTAAAGACTCACAAAATACCCCTCAACATCAACTAGCCCAACGCATTCAAGCCATGAAAAACTATGAGAAGTCTAATCTCAGAGAATGCGTTTATTGGCTACTAGCAGAATCAGGCTATGATATTTCTAAAAGAGTGGCCCCGCTTCAGGATGCTCAAGTTAAAGCAACGGGTAAAGAAGTCTCTGAAACTAACAAGTTAAACAAACTTTGTAATAGTAAAGATATAGCCAATGCGTCTGATAAATACATTGGTCAACCGGAAACCCTGCTTAATTATGATGCCTCCTGGGAAGAACGATGTGCTTTAATGAAGGCGTGGATCGTCAATACCTTACCTGGGATTCATGAACAGGAAATTTGGTCCCCTGATTTCGTCTATGAGATCAAATACGAATATCCCAACCTGATTAACCAATTAGAGGATCGTTACTTACTTCATAATCTCGATAAGTGTAAAGAACGATCTCAACGGATTTATCATTCTCAGTTAGTCAAGGGACGTTTGGGTAATACCTTAACCCCCTGGAAACATAACCCTCGCTATCTACGGTTAAAGGTATTAGAAACCATTGGCTTAAAGGATTTTATCCATAATCATTACGATATTGAGTTTACCCCGGATTATGAACCCCTCCAGGCTATCCTGAAACAATGTCGCTATAAGAAACATTGGCAAGGTTTAGGGAAAAAACCTGGATCTAGTCCCATGAGGTATTTTAAATGGTTATTAAACCAGATTGGTTACTCTCTCATCTCACGACGGATAAAAACGAAAGAGAAACGGGATAGCTATGTCTACAGAATTTGTTCGGTTCCCGATGCCAAATGTGCTTATTTAATAGATCCCATTATGGAGGCGATCGCCACTCGTTATGAGCAAGAGAAACCACGCTTAAATTGGGATGAAGGACGGGAGCATATACTACAACTTGAAAATATGTTACAAGTAACGACCGTTAATAATGCTCCAAAAATTTTCAATCATGATAACGCTGAAAATCCGCCACCAGAAAGGATTATACATGGGCTTAAACCTCCCAACACTCTAGGAGAAGGTTTGAGGGTTATCGCCCAAGAAACTAATACTACAAATGAGCCAGATTCTGGGAAGGAGGATCATGTATCAGCGATTGTGTCTGCTTCCAACTCAGATAAGGGGGATCAACTATCTGATGTCACTGAAAAACCCACTCAAACCCAACCATCTGAAGATGAAGGGTTCGATTGGAAGGACATTATTAATGATATGAACCGTCATTTGAAGCGAATAGGGTGGACCATAGAGAAGGTGAGAGAATATCTCAATTCTCGTTATGGGGTTAGATCCAGGCTAAAGTTAACGGATGAGCAACTGATAGAGTTTTGGGACTTTTTGAAGATGGCTTAGTTGAGGTGGATTTCACTAATTTCAGCGTTCGTGGAATGGAGAAACCGTCCAACGATTGCCTTTACCTAATTAATATATAGCATTTCCCAGACTCATGAGGCACAGAGCTTTTGCATTTAATATGATGGAAGCTTTTAGAAAGTAAAAATAGAATTACTCAAGGTGTACCTCACAGCTATGGGAAATGCTATATTCTCTTCTTAAAAACCACAGAGTGTGATTAACATTTCTTAAAATAATGGACAATTAAGATAATTTTGTGATGTAATAAAATTATTGTATAAGTAACAGTTTTAATTTTTCGGACATCATTAGATAGAATTTCATTTCTTTTCAAGTAATTCTTTCGCTAATTATTAAATTTAATGAATAATAGATGAAAAATTCATTCATTAGACGCTTCCAAAGACGCTTAGTAAACTCTAGTAAAATCGAGGATTATCTTTTGCTCTCTTTTATTCCATTTATAGCTGTTATTTTGGCTAATATAATCAATATTTGGGAGCCAATAAATGGCGAAAATTCTACAGGTTATAAGTATGCGTTGAATCACATGAGTCTAATTGTGATATTACCCTTAAGTTTATACCTTTTACGTAAATTAGGTGACTATCTTTTCGGTATCAATTTAAGAATATATCATCAGAATAAAGTTCCTTTATTAAGCATTTTTCAAGATAATCATGTTCAGACTGAAGTACATAAAAAACTCAAAAAATTTGCTTTAAGTCCTAGAATAAGTTATGTTGTTATTTTTCTTGATATTAGTTTTCATATCTTTGATATTGGAGAAATTTTAAAGCAGTATTTTCTTGCATTTATTAACCCAAAAATTTCATATGATATATTAGAAACATATCATCATAATATCTACTGGGGAAATTTATTTTTGCTCAGAGAAGATATTAATATTGAAATCAACTTTTTATTTACATTTTTAGTTTATTTATGCCAATTTATTGTTGTTTTAATTGCTTTTACAGCCATTACTTTAGTTTTGTTACATAACATTGTTTATCTTAGGCTAATCTATCAAAGAAGTAGGGTTAGAGAAAACCAAATTCAATATTATATTGTCTTAAATTTTGATGATCCAAATCGTCATTTTGGACTTAAGAAAGTAAATTTTATTTTCAATTTACAAATAGCTTTCTTATTTGTTGCTGGTTTGTTTACATTAGCTAGTCGACTACATTCAACTAAACAAATTCCCTTTTCTCAACTAATTTATAACTTCAAAAATTTTAATTGGAATAATTTATTTATTGAAGAAGAGTTAAGCAAAATTTTTGACTATTTATTTACTGCCCGTGGACAGTATGTAATTTTGATATCGTGGTTGTTTGCATTCTTTGTTGTTTTACTACCAACATTCGTGAAATTTCTTCCTTTTTTCTCTCGCAATGTTGCATTTTACGGATGGTCAATTGATAATTATCTAAGAGAATTTATCCCACCGACTGACGACAACAAGTATCCAATGAGGAATTCTAGAGAGGTTGATCTTGTTGCTAGCAAGTTTGCCTCGAACTCATTCTGGCCATCTGGTGATGATATTGCGCGAGGACTTTTCATCTTTGTATTCTGGATATGTTTAAATATCTTGTTCCCAATAAACTGCATTATTTCATTATCTATTTTCTTGGCCATAGCATGGATTTTAGCCGAGAGTCTTCTCAATTGTTTCAGATGGATTTTAGGGCATATCGATCAAAGACTTGTTAAAAGAAGAGTAGACGTAACACCTGGAGATACAATCGTGGGTAATCAAATTAATCAAAGTGGGAATTTCGGGATCGGTTATCACGAAGGTTCGATTGAGTCAGGGGCAAAAGTCGCTGGAATGATTAATGAGGCACAACAGCAGAAGTTAGTTGCAGCCGCAGCAGAGATTCAGCAACTTCTAGAGCAACTGTCACAAACGTACCCGACCAATACTGAAGCACAGCAAATGATAGTGGCAAAAGAAGCCATAAAGCGGATTGAAAGTAATCCCCATTGGAAACAGAGAGTAATTAACGCTGCAAAAGAAGGAGGACTAGCTTCTTTAGAGAAAGCGTTGGATAACCCTTTAGGAGCTTTCATTACCGAAGCTATAAAAGGTTGGCTAGAAGCATGAAATAAGTCCAGCAATACTCATTTTGAGTCTTAATTCAGCAAACCATAAATAATGCTACAATAAAGCTACTAAAGGTTTCGCATTGACAGAAAATTGTAGATTTTAGATTACAGATTGCAGATTGATTAAATACAAGCCTTTGCTTTTTAAGCATTGGTAAATCTAAAACCTTCCCTCAACAATCAACAATTAATCTTAAATCTACAATCGGCAATCGGCAATCTGCAATCCTTTGACAGAGAATCAGAAATATCGGAACAAGCTCAAGGTGATCGTAGTTTCCAAAAGTGACAAAAGAGAGATCAGTAGGTTTGCATATATAAACGTCAAAAACAAAAATCAAATTACTTATTTTACGGATAATTATATCAACCTACTTATGTACGATGCGAACTACTAGGAACTTCAATGTATTCCTAAAAAATCTGTAGTTAATGAGGACAATTATTATGAAAGGAAAAGCATTTTTGAGTTCTATGTTATTAGGACTGGTTTTCCCTATTAATACTTTTGCTAATACCTTTACTCCAGCTTTTATTTCGTATCAAAATCAGGATAATTTCAATACTTTAGAAAGTAATACTTTAGAAAGTATTGAAATTGCTCAACAAACTCCTCAACCCAATCAACAATCTGCCAATTATGTAGCTTCTGCTTTGAGGAGTTATCCATCATCTATATTCAACGCTGCTCGTGAACTTTCAGGAAGTAAAGTGAGATGGCAAGATGTCGATGCTGAAAGTAAAACAATCAATGGAAGAGAGTGGATTCTACTTACAATATCAGGCACAGTTCCTATTGATGTAGCAGCAGATCCTAAAATTGCAATTTATCTTTGGGCAAGACGCAATAACAATGGGGAATTTAATTTTGTAGATCATGACTTTAAAGTCTGGGGTAGTATGTTTAGTCCTAAAGATACAGTTAGACAAGAAGCCGAACGCAGACTACGAAATCTCCCTAATTATTATCCTCGTTTCAATGAATTGTTAGATTTGATGCTACGCTGTCGTTTACAAAGAGATACTCAATACTCTTATGGTGTTTCTGGATGTTAAGTCTCGTAAATGTAGCGATTTCTGACCTGGCTTTGGGAAAAGCCTTCAGAATATTCTAGCTTTTACAAACTCAACCCATTATCTCGACTACGCTGTTGAGACTGTTGAACACGCTTCTGCTTAATTTGATTTAATTGTTGCTCAATTTTCGGGTCAATCTGAGCAATTAACTCTCTATCTTTTTCATTAAGATTACCTCTGATTCGTCCATCTTTTTTCTGGAGAATTAAACCTCGTTGACTAGCAGAATATAATTCTATTGTCTCATAATCAGTAGAAGCTTTAATCATATAACGTGGCCGTTTAAATCGTCGCCACCCGTGTTGAGGTGGGATATTTAAGAACTGCATTAATTTAGTCAGGGACTCAATAGCCTTTACATTATTCAAGTCCGCTAACCGTTGCTGGGATGAGGGGGTTGGTAAAAGTTTCTTTTCAGGACGGGGCTTATTCTGAGAGGGTTTAACTGTCTGTTTAGGAGTAAAAGAATCTGAGGATTTTCTCTCAATTGGTGGCTTATTAACTCCTTGCTTTTCTGTAGTTGGCTTCGGTTTTTTATCCCCTTTCAGACGTTCCGCTAATTCCTGTAATCGTTGTTGATTTTGGTCATGAAGTTGGTTAGATTTAGCCAGAGTTTCATTAGCTTCTTTCAGTTTTTTATTAAGGTTAGCATCCGCTTCCTCTGAAATAATTAATGGTTCACTGACTGATTTACCAACCTGATTACTGGAGGTTTTTCTTTCAGCATCGTCCCCTGTTTCAGACTCAGTAAACTCTGATAATATTATATCATTATCTGCCTCAATTTTTTCATCGGGAATCATTTTAGATTGAGAAACCGACTGAGAAGTTTTCTTATTTAATTCCTTCGATTCTTCATGACTAATTTTGTTATAATTATCAATTAATTCCTCATTATTATCTCTTATTGACTTCCTATTCGCCGGAATCGATGAAACAGCAGCGACTGGGTTTTCTTGAGGTAAATCAGTAACATGAGGAGAAGATTCAATAACTGAAACTGAAGAGGGTTGAGTCGTTAAACTTGATACTTCTTTCCCATCTGCCCCTCTTTCTTTAGTCTGATATTTACCCTTAAATAAAGCCTTTTGACGAGCGCGTAATAATTCTAAAGGATTCTCTTTTGCCCTAGATGCTTTAGCCAAGTCCAGTAAATTATCTTTATCCGATGTATATAACTTTAACTCCGACTTGACCCTAGAAACCGCTACATAAAAACTTTCCTTCCCAATAGTATAATCAGCAGAAATTAATACTTGGTCTGCGGTTTTACCTTGAGATGAATAAGTCGTACTAACTAACCCATAATCTAAATGTTGGGCAACACTAAAATCAAAACTGTCTTGTTGACCATCTTTGTATTCAATGGTCGCTTTCGTACCTTCAATGGCTTTAACGGTGAATTCTTGTCCGTTTCTCCGTCCTTGCTTTCTATCATTTTTAGTCCACTTTAATCTATCCCCTGGTGCAATTTCAATCTCTGAACTCCCATAGACAGCTTTTTCAAATAAAGGATCTACTTTAACTATGTTTCCTATGGAATCTTGGAGAGTTAAACTATCAGTATCTTTATCAATGATTTCATAGAGTTCCCCTTTGCTTAACTGACGTTGCTTATAATCAAAAGCAGGACTGACTAAATCCCCAATTTCTAAATGATGGGTAAAGCGCATTTGTACCCTAGTTAAATCCTTACTTTTTAATTGAGTAAGTTTAACCCCTTCCCCTAACTTTCCTTCCTCTTTTAACCCTTGACGAATACTTTGAGTAATCGCCAACCGTTCCGCATTTGTCCCTGCCAAAATAAGGGTTTTCTCTCTATCCGCTTGAGGGATGTTTAAATAATCCCTAACAATCTGATTAATTTTCTCCTCTTCAGCCACTTCAATTAAACAATTAGCCTGATTAAGAATACCAAACCCGGCATCAATTTCCCCCTTAGAAATTAAATCCACGGCGGTTTGTAGTTCAGGAGTGCGCTGTCGTAGGGATTGATTCATTCTAGCAGTGGTCATACCTGCTGCTTGTAAAGACTTGAACGGGTTCCCTGCTTCCACTGCGGATAATTGTCTTGTGTCCCCGACTAACAACACCCTGGCTTTTTCCGCTCTGGCCCGTTGTAACAGTTCATAAGCTGCTTTGGCACTCAGTAACCCAGCTTCGTCAACGATCCAAATTTGGTTAGTTTCTACCGGTTGAGATGGTTTGGAATAAAGTAAACTAGCCACTGTATCGGCTTGAATGCCAACCTCAAATCCTAAAACCTTGGCCGCTTCAGCAGACGGGGCAAACCCTTTGATGTTGTAGCCATTTTTTTTAGCCAAAGTAGTGAAATGATTTAACGCATAAGTTTTCCCTGCACCGGCTACCCCTTGCCATGCGATTACGGTGTCATGGGTACTTAAAGCGGTTGAGATGGCTTCCTGTTGTCCCTCGGTTAGCGAGATGGGGGCTAAAGCCTGATTAATCGTTGCTTCTGAGTAGATGGGACGTTGTTGATTTTTCCCTTCTAACATTAAACGAATGGTGGCCAGTTCTCGCTGTAACGCAGCTTCAGTGGTATAGCGACGGTTAAGGTTGTCACTAACGTTAATTAAGCTCGAATGTTGGCCGATGGTTTTATCGAGACTCTCTATATTAATAGGTTGACCATTTAATAAGATAAATTTTTCTACGTCTTCAAGTCGAAAAGCCACAGCCCTTTCTTCACAATGAGCAATGGCATCATCCACTGTTTGGGAACTGGTGGGGGTGGGTTGAGAGATAGCATTTTGGTCAAGATTGCTTTGATTTGCCTGATAATCACTCCCCCTGCTCCTCTGCTCCCTCTGCTCCCTCTGCTCCCTCTGCTCCCTCTGCTCCCCTAACCCTTCACCTTTTATATCCAAACCACTATTAGGACTAACAAATTTAACTCCTAATTCACTGGCTTCTCGTTGCCATTTCTGCTTTAACTCTTCAGGGGAAACCACTTCTTTTTTGACACGGGTGTTGCCCCAAGCAATGTTACGCTCAACCACGCTGGCATTTTCTCCTGCTTCGGCTAAAATCTGTTGTCGCCGTTTAGAAAAGAATTCTAAGTCTTTTTTCTCATAACCAGCAATTTCAAACTGTCCATGCTGTTTCGCTTCTACTTGATAACCCAGCTTCATTAATTCCAAGGCTAAGTTATGTTGATACACCATCCCTAATAATTTCTGTTGACGGTAAATGGCATCGTTGTGGAGGCTGCGCCATTGGCCATCCTCTCGTTGGGTGACGTTCATGACTACACAATGGGTATGAAGATGGGGGTCTAAGTCTCTGGTTTCGATGTGGTCAAACTGAGCAACAGCTAACTTGCCGGTATGAACCACTTGCCGGGGCTGTCCTTTCTTTAAAATGCGACTTTGGGCATAACGGGACTCCATCAGTTCTAGGGTTTGGTTAACCGCTTTACGGTGGGCTTCAATTAGTCGTTCATCCCCACCGACTAAGGCTTGTAAACTGACACTTTTGGGGGCGTTAAAGGTACAGTCAATGGCTGCGCGGTGTTTATTGCCTTTGATTTTCCGTCCCATGAGACAGTGGTGGCCGTCGGGGGACTGACCATCTAAGAGGTTATTGTAAGCGTCATGGTTTTTAATTTCTCCGGTCAAGTTGAGATTGGCTGCCCCTTCACCGAACCATCGGCCTTCCTCGTAGTAGCCTTTTTCAAAGTAGGTCTTGGCCAGTTCTGCATTAACGTTTTTAATGGTTAGCATCGCTAGATGGTTCTATTAAGGGTTCAATGTGAAGATTAGGGAGTGCTTTTAATTGATTGATAAGTTCTTCACTAAGTTCGGCTCTGATGCACCAGATACTAATCTGTTTAAACCGGTTCACTTTGTTTTGATAAAAGAACCGATCTATAGATGGTAGGGCTTTGATTAGTTCTACTGCTTCAGAGTGGTAGCGGGTGAATAATAAAGCTACCCAGTCAGTGAACTTCAACGGATAAATATAAACCACTTCTTTTCGTAAGCTGCCATCGAATAACAGACGGTCACTTATCTCCTTACACTCTATTTGTAATTGTCGTTTGGGCCAGGTTTTCTCTTCTACAATCATCAGCTAAGTTGTAATACGTTTGAAGTTATTTTGTCGTTAAAAATTGGGAATTAGTAAATTCTCACAGAGGGGGTGTTAGAATCTATTATAGCGGTTTTGCCAAAACTTGGCGTAATGTGCAAAGTCATCAGAAAAAAAGTAAGTTGCTCACAACTATCCCGTTTTCGCAAAAATTGGCTCACAAAGGGACTCGGTGGGTGAGCTAAACAAGGTCATTTGGGGTCACTGAAGAGAAAGGGTGTGGCTTAATTGAGCCTAGTCTGAGCAAAAAAAAAGGATTTTTGTAGGTATTTTGAGCAAGTTGTGAGCCAGCCAAACGGTCAAAAAATCGCTAAAATTAGTTAATGGTTACATTAACTGATGTGAGGAGATGCCAGATTTAATACTTGCCCTGGATTTTGGAGCTAGTGCGACTAAGATCGCGTATCGAAGTGGGTCAACGGAAGGAGCGTCTAAGTTTGAGGTGGTGATGATGCCTCCAGACCTTGAACCCATTGACCGTGACAAATTAGAACGGTATCAGACGAGAGATACCATTGTTGTTACTCAAGTCCCTGAGATAGAAGAGATTTGGATTGAAGCGAAGGATAAACTGTATGCAGTTGGTCACTTAGCGCAATTGTTTGAGCCGGTGGATAAGATTAAAGATGTCAAATATGAAGTGGCTGCGTATAAAACCCTGGCTGCAATGGGTTATGTTCTGTCTACTCTGACTCAACAAAACCAGTTACCCAAGAAAAAGAATTATAAAATTGCCCTAGCGGTGGTACTCCCTTGGGAAGAGTTTCCCGATAAAGATCGTTTCAAGTCCTTTTTAGAATTGCTCCTGTCTAACTGGAAATATAGGGATACAAAATGGGGCATTAAACTGGAATCATTTTCAGTGCGTCAGGAAGGGTTCGGGTTATTTTACCTGTATCAAAAGAGTATGTTCAAACCATCTTTAGATCGTATGGCGATTTTGATGTTTGGGCATCGTAATATTTCGGCCCTGTATTTCAAGGATAAAAAGCTTCATAGTGGCTCTTCCCCACTGCTAGGATTCCACCAAGTATTTGACCGTGTTGCTCAATCCATTTCTTGGTTAGATCGACAGACCATAGTGAAGACCTTTGAAACTATCTGGCAGAATCATCCACAGGCTTTTTTTAAAACCACCTATATCGAGAAAAAGCCAGAAAATCAGCCCTTACTCCAGCGATGGAGGAACAAGCTTGGAAGCTATCACCATTATGTGGCTATTGAGATGAAGTTTCCTAATTGGGCTGCACTCAAACCGATTCAGGATTTAGCCAGAGCATCAGATCCAGACTTGAGACAAAGGGAAATTAATGATATTGCCCATGCCATCGATCTAGCTTTAGAGGAATATATTGAGTCGTTTCAAAAATGGTATAACTCAATGTTTTCTGAACCGCTTTCGACAATACTAATTAGTGGAGGAGCGAGTTGGTTTATTCGGCCCTTACTATCTGAATGGTTTTCAGAAGGGATTGGAGTTGGCTTTAATCTTGGCTATAATAATTGGCTTCAAAGACTGTCTGAATATCAATCGGCTAAATCTCTTGATGAAGTAGGTTTATCTATTTATTTATCTAATTTTCCCGACTCTCTAAGTGACTGGGAAAAAAGAGCAAATTGGTTTCATGTCAGTTCAATTTACCGTCCTTATGAAGCTAACCCAAGGGGAATCCCGAAAGGGATTGTCAAAGAAAGACCGCTATATTTCACGATGGCCAAATATTTTCAACTTCCCAATCTTAATGCTTATGAATCTTTTTCTCTCTCTTATCAACGTAAGGCTGATGTAATTGGATTAGGGGCTTATCTCATGGATAAAACTTTAAAGACTTGAAAAACCTAGAAGGAACAAAGGTTATTTAATTGATTGATTAAGCTGTTAACTGGAGTGAACATGGACAAAGGGAGAAAGAACTTTCATATTAGATTACAACCCGATAGCGAGAGCTTATTAGGGGAAGTCATCGACTATTTACAGACCTTAAAAAAAGAAGAGTTAAATAAGCGAGTAGGAGAGCTTTTAGTGGCTGCTTTTTTACCCCTAGCCCGTTATCATCAAAAGAGTTGTGATTCTGAAGAGTTAAGAATTACTTGTATTAATTCCTGTGATGCTTTGAGTCGTCATAGTGAATATCTGCGTCAGTTATTGAAAGTGAATCATCCAACAACATTGCATTTAGTTTTGTCGAGTAATGTGGTTACTGACCCCAATCAAATTGTTTCTCAAATCACTCATCAAGCGTCACCAGTGGTTAATCAGACTCCTGAACAAAATCAGAATAAAGAAGTTGAGGAAGATTCATCCCCTCCTCTTGAAGAAACCGATGATGTTTTTGGAGGGTTTGATGATTAATTGTTGGAAATTTATTTAACGTTTTAAATTGATTGCTCTAGGAGTTTTTTCTTATGAATTCTGAACAATTATTACTGAGTAAATGGCGAAATCTAACCCCAGATAAGCAACAAGAAGTCATTGATTTTGTTGACTTTTTAGAATTTCGTTTAACTGAAAAAGCCAGCAAACAGGAAGTAATTCATCAAGATAAAGCGTCTCAATCCGTTTTAGGAGAAAAGTTAAGAAAAATTCGTTCTTCAATTGAACATGAGGGAATTCCTTTATGGAGTGCTGAGCAAGTGGAATTGGAAAAAGCTGAGCGCAGAGGTGGTTATCAGGAAAATTAAACTTATGAGACGAACTTTTATCGATGCTGGTGTCTTGATTTATGGAGCGCGGGGGCAAGGGATTCTCTCACAAAAAGCGTTAGAAATTCTTGGAGATCCAGAAAGAGAATTTGCTTCTAGTATTTTTCTTAAATTAGAAGTTTTACCTAAAGCGATTTACAATAATCAGAAGTCTGAAGTTGAGTTTTATGAAACCTTTTTTGAAGCGGTTTCCTATTGGGCAAATGACATTGAAAGAATTATTGAACTAGCTTACCAAGAAGCTTCGGGTTCAGGATTAGGAGCAATGGATGCCCTTCATATTGCTGCTGCTGTTTCCGTTGGGGCTGAAGAGTTTATTACTAATGAAAAGCCCGATAAATCAATTCATCGAACTAAAAGCATTAAAGTTCTTTCTATCTATCCAATTGATTAATTTCCCGAACCATAATTAAGGTTTTCTTTATTGCCATAAATTTTAGGTTTCAGACTATCGTTCCTCACGGGGTGACAAGTAGGTTGAAAAGTCAGTCCAGAGCGGTTTTCCCCTGTTACCCAACCCTAAAAAATTGTCGGCAACCAGAGGGCTTATTGAGAATGAACGATAATGATAATCATTTGCAAA
>JBFRWO010000057.1:0-2729 GCA_051439625.1 Crocosphaera sp.
CCACAACGATATCGATTGGATAGGTTGTCTAAATCGTATCGTATAAGATGTGAAGAAGCGTCAATTTATTGCGCTTCGTAACAACCTTTAAGAATCCAGGGCGTTTTAACCCCTGGAGAACTCAATACCGTAACTTATCCTAAGTGAGATACCGTAATAATTAATCTAATTTCCGTAATTTATACAGTTCATTTTGTGGCACATAAGATAAGCTGAAATTAGAATAGATATCTTAATCGATCCAATTAGCATGAAGATTTTATTGCCTCGTGTTCTCAGAACCCTTTATCGCAAAGAACCCATTTCTAGTTTTATTCTAGTTGTGGGGGCGGTAGATGCGGTGATGGGAGGGGTTGGTCAAAGCGGGTCTTTATTCTCCTTCGGATTGTTGATTGTCTCTGTTTCCATTATTTTACGCTGGTGGCAAGTACAAAAAGCGCAACCGATTATCACAGAGAATAAACCTAGACGCTATCTTCCTCCTAGTTCTTCTAATGTCCCTTTGCCTTTATTAACCCATGAGAAATCTCGTCGCTAAGCAAAAAATTGGCAAAGTCGATACAATAGGGCTAAAAAATTACACCATAAAAGCCCTTATTATCCGATGAAGGATCAGAAAAAGCAAAAGCAGCTAATCACAACCCTAAGACTCATCTTGATGACGTTAGTTGTTTTAGGACAAGGCTGGATACTTCCTGGCCATGCTCAGTTAATTCGTCAACAACGAGAAGCCTTATCTGAGCAAAAAATTCCTGTGGTTAACTTAGGAATACGCTTTAAACATCGTTTAACTGGCCATACTACTCCCATTCGGTCTTTGGCGTTCAGTCCGAATGGAAGGACGGTGATCAGTGGTGGAAGCACTAATGAACCTTTTTTGAAATTTTGGTCTATTCAAGATGGACATGAAATTAATACCCTGCGCACTCAGAGTTCCGCAATTTTAACCCTAGAAGTTTCCCCCAATGGTCAAACTTTAGTCAGTAGTGGGGAAGATTCTGATATTCATTTCTGGGTTTGGCCAGAAAGAGATAGTAAGGTAACTTCTTTTGAACATTACAGCCATGTTTTAGATTTAGTGGTAACACCTGATAGTCAGCTAGTGGTGACCGGTGCTTTGGATGGGATTCGCGTTTGGACATTGGAACCACCTCGTTTTCTCTATCAACTGGAAGATTTTGGCACGCCGGCTCACTCTTTGGCAATACATCCTAACGGGTTTTTAGTGGCGAGTGGAGATGAGCAAGGAATTGTTAGATTTTGGGATTTAAGGGATAAAACAGTTATCTCAGAATTTAGCCCACATTCTCAAACTATTTCTGGTTTGGTCATTACTGCTGACCAAAAACGCTTGATTACCGCAAGTCATGATCGCACTATTAAGGTCTGGGATTTGGCAACGGGAGATTTATTGGATACTTGGACTGGTCATAGAGGCCCAATTCAAGCGATCGCCCTCAGTCCTAATGGTCAAGTTTTAGCTAGTGCCGGTCATGATGGGATTAGGTTGTGGAATGCGCAAACTGGCCGCTTATTACGTCATTTTCAAGAGCATAGCGATCGAGTTAATGTCATTGCTTTTAGTCCTGATGGACAATATTTAGCTTCTGGTGGATTTGACAGAGTGGTTAATCTCTGGGAGATTTCTCCTGCTTTTTATGAATCTCTAAAATTACGTCGCAGTTTTTGATATATGGCCCAAGATCAAAAGCATCCCCAAGAAAAAAGCGATCGCGTGATCGTTAACGAGTTATTAGTAGCTGACCCCACTGACTATAATTTAGCGGAATTAGCTAGACTTCGTATTCGTTATGGTAATTTTCCTGGGGCCCGACAATTAACCCAAGATTTAGATTTAATTTTAGAACAATGGCAATTAACAGAAGCACAATTATTCGAGAAAACTCGTCAGCTTCACCAAAAAGGAAAGGTTTATAAAAAGTCTTCTGAAGAAGGGGGACAAGACTGGAGTTAGTTCAGTTATCAGTTATTTATGTTAATTATCCATTGTCAATTATCCATTATCCATTATTTGACCATCTTTTTTTCCAGTGACTACTAGGTTCTAAATCACTTTTACTTTGTTCTTTTTCTCTTCTAGTTTTAATTTTTTCGGCTATATCTATTAAGTCAGGATCTCGGTAAGGAATGGCTGCACGGGTTTGTAAATGTTCTTTTTCTTGTTGAGATAATGGAGGTAAGTTCTTACCGTTCCAGTTAGCAATGGTTCCAGGAGATCGCCTTCCTACACTTCTAGTTGCTCCTATTTTTAACCCTGTTAATTGTAACGCAGTTCTCACTGAAGCTGCACAGGAATAAGTTGCTAAATGTCCATCTTTTTCTAAACATTGAGATACTAATTCTATGAATTCTACTGTCCATAGTTGAGGACATTTTGGGGGAGAAAAGGGGTCTAAAAATATAGCGTCTGCTAGAAATTTTTGATGAATTATTGTTTTTATTGTTTGTCTTGCATCTCCTAGTAATAGTTTAGCATTTAAACGATTATTTTTTACTTTTTGATAATTTGCTAAACTTTTTAAACTATCAATAACACCGTTAGAAAAATTATCTAACAAGTTAGATTTTATGGTTTGTAACGGGACACTTATATCATTTTCTAGGGCAAATAATTCTACTTTTATCTTAGGATTAATTGACCAAATATTTTCTAAAGCAACTGCTGTATTGTAACCTAATCCGTAACAAATATCAAGGATACTTATTGA
>JBFRWO010000058.1:0-2821 GCA_051439625.1 Crocosphaera sp.
ACCGTTCACCCCGTCACAAGCATTAATCTCTTCAACGGCTAGTTTAACGGCTTCTGGCATATTTGCACCGATGGACGCGAGGTCCCCTGTAACTGGGAGTAAAGCCCCTATTTTTAGCCCATTTCCACTGGCTGTGGGGGTTGTTCCAGTGTTGGTGGGGGTTGGGTTATTACAACCGGCTAAGAGACTACTACTAAAGGCAAGGGCTAAACCCCAAGCTAGGGGGGACTTGAGACGATATTTGTTTAAAAATAAGTTCATATTCTGCGATCGCTACATAATTGATCATCTTAAAATTGACCTTAATTTTAACGGAATGTTGCAATTGATAGCAGTTTTCAATTGAGTAAGTGTGGGGAGTATTGACATTTCCAACTGTTGCGCAACAGAAACAAACTCAAACATCTTCTTCTCGTCTCCAACTATTGCGCAATAGAAACAAACTCAAACATCTTCTTCTTCATCTCCAACTGTTGCGCAACAGAAACACGCAACCCATAGCAGTTTTCAATTGGGTGTATCAATATTTTGGTTGAGTGAGTGCTATTAAACCTCTAAAAACCTTCTAAAATCAGCATAAATAACCTTAATCAACTATTAACTTGACAAAATAATCGGGGGGGGTAGAATTACTCATGTTTTTTAACAAAATTTTCAAATTTTCATGATTAAGAATCTTTCTCTGTCCAGTGTTTTACCTTCCACCGTCTTAGGTGCAAGTTTATTGACTGTTGCTACGGTTTTCGGAACTGCTAATGTAGCAAATGCTGCTACTTTTGGTTTCTCTTTCAGTAATGAAGATGGTCCTGTTAACGGTACCGTAGAAGGAACCATTGAATTACCTGATGGGGACGGAACCTTTGCTGCAACTTCTATTTTCATCACTTCTGCACCTGCTGCTTTGGGATATACTACCCCCTTTGATGTTTTAGCCAATGTAACAATCGTATTTGCCAATAGCTTTACCGTCACTGGAGGAACAATTGATCCTTTGAACAGTTTATTTCTGGCGCAGAATCTGACGGAGCTATTCGGTTTGACTGCCTCTAATTTGGGCTCTACGCTAAACCTTTCCGGTAGTGCTACTACAAATTCTGGTGTTGTTGACTTGGATGATTCAACCCTTGTCTTTTCTTCTGCTGCTACTACTTCTACCCCTGAACCTACTACAGTTTTTGGGTTATTATTAATGGGTGGAGTCGGTTTATTATCTAAACGCCAAAAGGAAGCCAAATAGATCCTCAATAATGAGAAGATAATAATATTTTGTAGGGGTTTAACAGTTTGTGGGTTTAACAGTGTTAAACCCCTACGGGTGATGATTTTGGGTACAAAACGGGCAACTTATTCATCAACTGTACGATATCAAAATTTTGTTTTGATTCTTCGTTGTAGGGGCTTAATATTATTAAGCCCAAACCTATTATTTTCAACCAGTCCAAATCAATAGATTAACCTTAGTTTTTATTGAGTTTAACAACCTAAATTATCAATAGTTTATTTATAATTTATTGAGTATTTTCATACTTTTTTTATCATAGCAAAAAAACTATCATCGATATCATAACCAAACAGTTGCGCCAGAGATTGCAAACGAAACTGAGAATAGATACCTTGTGTTTGTAACCAGTCAGAAAGAACAAATAACTTATTCATAACAAAAATTTCTAACGCTTCGGGGTTGTATTGAATCCCTTCAACACGGTTAAATTGATGGGGAACTAACATAGCCGAATATCTAGCTAATTCTCCTTCTTTTGCGTCTAAAAGAAAAGGAAACCAAGGATAAATAGTGTCCAAACGAACAAACCATAAACGAATCTCAGGAACTTCTGAAAGTTCTCTAGGATCATCTGGTTCACGGGGATATTGAATGTCAAAAGATAAGGTTTGTTCTAGGGTCGCGATCGCATTTTTTTCTAATATTGGCTCAATTATTTCTTTGACAGGAGTAATATCTAAAGCAGTGATGTGATCCAGTTGTACAGTAATAGTTTTAGTCATAGAATTTTAATATAAACTTTAGTTTGAATCCGTTGTTAATTGACTTAAGAGCATTAATATAATACCGTCAATGATGTAATTAACTCAACTGGTAGGACTGCATGAAAAAAGCACTAAATGTTTTCATCGCCTTATTATTGATAATAGGTTTGACCTGGATACCTACTATCATTGTACCTTCTGCACAAGCAGTTATTGACCCGAAACTGGAGCAAACAGTTTTAGATATTATTCGTCAAAACCCAGAAGTCGTGATCGAGTCCGTTCAAGCTTATCAAAAACAACAACAAGAACAACAAAAACAGGCTCTACAGTCCTTTGCATCACAACTGAAAACCAATCCTCAAACCATTATCGCTGAGTCACCCAGTACCGGTTCTCGAAGTCAAAAAAAGATTCTCTTAGAATTTTCTGATTTTCAATGTCCTTTTTGTCAAAAAGCTTACGAAACCGTTGAAGAATTTATGGCTAAACACGGTGATGAGGTTACTTTAGTCTATAAACATTTTCCCTTATTTACCATTCATCCTGAAGCTGTGGGTGCTGCTAAAGCGTCTTGGGCTGCACAACAGCAAGGAAAATTTTGGCCTTATTATAATGCTTTATTTGAGCAACAAGACAGCTTAGGAGAAGATTTCTATATTGAACTTGCTGAAGACTTGGATCTTGATATTGAGCAATTTGAACGCGATCGCAATAGTATAAATGCTGATCTTGCCATTCAAAAAGATATGGAACTAGCTGAAAAAATTGGAATTCAAGGAACCCCTTTATTTATTTTTAATGGTAAAGTTTTTTCAGGAGCAATTCCTTTATC
>JBFRWO010000059.1:0-7967 GCA_051439625.1 Crocosphaera sp.
GATTTATGAGATATCTTTGTTCTTATTTGCTGTTACCTTCTACTCAGACTTAATTCTCACAACTGATTGCTATAGCTTGGCAAAATTAGCTTTTATTTATCTTTCTACCAATAACCCATTTTCACAAGTGTCTTGCTCTGCACCAACTTTCTCCAATGCTTCAGGAGCTTCAGGTAAAGCAGATGAATGATGTTCGATAATTTCCCATTTATTATTGCCGTTTTTCTGATAAACAAAACTATAGCGCGCTGGTACTTCTTTGGTTTGACCATTTTTGCTATAGGTGAAAGTATAATAACCAGTGTTAATAGCAAGATTGTCATCATACATTCTTATGCAACCTTTATATGAACTAACGCTCAATTCGGGAAGCTTGGCAAAATATTGAAAATAATCGCGAATTTCTGCGGGGGTATCCCTTACTTGTTCGGAAACAGTACCCCACAAAACTCCATCTTCCGCATATAAAGAGACTACCTCATCTACTACTTCCTCAGAACCAGAAGTAACTGTATTTAGCCAGATATCAGTGGTTTCTGCTACCTCTTTTTCAGCTTTTTCCGTTTGAGCAAAACCAGGTAGAGGAGTAATCGCAATTAACAAAACTGTGACAGAAATAAAAGAGATTAATTTCTTTATTTTCCCAATTGAATTTAAAAAATTAAAGCTACTTGAGATTGCGAAATCTTTTGATGAGGACATACTTTTTAACCTAAATTGAAGCAAAAACAACAACATATAGCAATCAGGTTTCAGTTATGAGAAGATCACCTTTCTGGGTTTAACACTGTTCAACCCTTACAAGAGTCTGTTTGTAGGGACATAATAATATTATGTTCTGATATATTATCACTTCTCATATATTATTACTGACTGCCATATTTAGACAAACAAAATTGGCGAGGAAACCCCGCCAATTAAAGTCTTCTTTTTGAATTCTAAGATAGATTCCCGAGAAAGAAAATAAAGAAAATAAAATATTTCCCTTTGGATATCATCTAAATCTTAGTCTTATTAACTAAAACCTCTGCCAAACTATCTTTTAACTCATTCAAAGTCATCGTCCCAATATCTCCTTGTTGGCGAGTACGAATGCTCAAACTTTGAGTTTCAACTTCTTTGTTTCCAACTATGGCCACCACGGGAATTTTTTCTAGTTCGGCCTTACGTATTTGTTTGCCCAAACGTTCTTCCGTGGAGTCTATTTCTACCCGATAACCAGCCTCTTTTAGGGTAGCAACGATAGTTTCCCCATATTCTCTTTGTGCTTCACTTACTGGTAACAAACGTAATTGAATAGGTGCTAACCATAAAGGAAAATCTCCTGCATAGTTTTCGATTAAAATTCCGTAAAAACGCTCCAAAGAACCAAAAATTGCCCGATGAATCATAATAGGACGTTGACGAGAACCATCGGCAGCGACATATTCCATATCAAAGCGTTCTGGTAGGTTAAAATCTACCTGAATAGTGGAACATTGCCAGGTCCGTCCAATGGCATCTTTAATTTTGATATCGATTTTAGGACCATAGAAAGCACCGCCTCCTTTATCTTCAACATAGTCCCAACCTTTGGTATTTAAGGCTTCTACTAAAGCTTGAGTTGCCAACTCCCAACCTTCATCTGTCCCCACTGACTTATCTGGGCGAGTGGAAAGATTAACTTCATAGTCTTTAAACCCAAAATCAGAAAGAATCTTCTCTGTTAAATTTAGTACACCGAGAATTTCTTGAGCAATTTGTGTGGGTAAACAAAAAACATGAGCATCATCTTGAGTAAAACCCCGAACCCGCATCAAACCATGTAAAACCCCAGAACGTTCATAGCGATATACTGTCCCTAATTCTGCCCAGCGCAAAGGGAATTCTCGATAGGAATGGAGTTCATTTTTATAGGTTAAAACGTGAAAGGGACAGTTCATCGGTTTGATTTGATAAGCTTGTTCCTCAATCTGCATCGAATCGAACATATTTTCCCGATAAAAGTCAAAATGCCCGGATGTTTTCCACAAATCTAAGTTAGCAATGTGGGGAGTATAAAGAAGTTCGTAACCTCCATCTAAATGAGCCTTACGCCAATAATCTTCGATGATGTAGCGCATTGTTGCACCACGAGGGTGCCAAAATACTAAACCACCACCAGCATTTTCTTGAATACTAAAAAGCTTTAACTCTTTTCCTAGTTTGCGATGATCTCGGCGTTTAGCTTCTTCCTGTTGTTGTAAATAAGCGTCTAATTGTTCGGGAGTTTCCCAAGCAGTCCCATAAATACGTTGTAATTGGGCTTTGGTTTCATCTCCTCGCCAGTAGGCCCCAGCTACGCTTTCTAAGGCGAAAGCTTTGGGGTTAATCTCCCCTGTATAATTAATGTGAGGTCCGGCACAAAGATCCCACCAAGACACCGTAGCAGGAATTTTGACAGGTTTAATCGAAGAAGGTTCGGCTGAAGCACCTTTAAGATTTTCTCCCACATTGGGCAATCTACCACCGTCGATATTGCCTATGTAGTAACGAGTAATGGTTTCTCCTTCAGGGATGCTATCTAAAATCTCTAGTTTATAAGGTTCCCCTAACTTTTCAATTTCGGCTTTAATTTCTTCTCTAGTAATCTCTTCACGAATAATCGGCAAATTAGCTTTAATAATAAAGCGCATTTGCTTGGTAATTTTTTTCAAATCGTCAGGGGCAAAAGGTTGTGGGCGATCAAAATCGTAATAAAAACCTGCATCTGTTGTGGGCCCAATAGTAACTTTTGTCTCTGGGAATAGTATCTGTACTGCCATGGCCATAACGTGGGCGCAAGTGTGACGGATGCGTTCTAGCTGTTCTGGGTTGGCAATTTGTAAGGGAGACTGAGTTAACTGAGTGACCATTGGCGAGTTATGATAATAATCTTCATTATTGTAGCGTAAATTCAATTTGAATTAGAGACAACAAGAGAGGGAGTATCCCGTTTTTGTAGAAAAATTATCTTTGCAATTTGACGGGGGGACACCAGAGACACCGGAGACGGGGGATAAATTAATCCTATAAAATTATAATCAATATTGAAATATCTGAAAACGAATTAATTAAAGACTATGAATCGTCTAAACTTCAACCTATCCGATGCTCTGCCATCCTTACCAAAAAGTGGAATGCCAGTAACCATAATTACGGGTTTTTTAGGTAGTGGAAAAACAACTTTACTCAATCAAATTTTAGACAATAAAGATAACCTCAAAATAGCGGTTTTAGTCAATGAATTTGGTGATATTAATATTGATGAGCAACTACTTATTTCAGCAGATTCCGATATGATAGAACTGGGTAATGGTTGTATTTGTTGCACTATTAATGATGGTTTGGTTAATACTGTATATCAAGTTTTAGAGAGAGAAGATAAAGTAGATTATTTAGTTATTGAAACAACGGGCTTAGCAGATCCTTTCCCGATTATTATGACTTTTGTGGGAACAGAATTAAAGGTTTTAACTCGTCTTGATGCTATCATTACTGTTGTTGATGCTTCTGTTTTTGATGCTCAACATTTTGAGAGTGAGGCTGCTTTAAGACAAATTAGATATGCTGACATGGTTATTTTAAATAAAATTGACTTGGCAACTCAAGATAAAATTAACGAAGTAAAAACATTTATTGGAAATACTAAAAAAGAATTTAGGATTTTAGAAAGCGAATATGGTCAAGTACCTTTACCGTTAATTCTAGATATTGGTTTAAATCAAGCAGATAATTATAAAGCTGATATTCCTGAATTTAGAAGCAATAAATCGGCTTTCACTAATCATTTAGAAAGCGATGGTTATAGTTTTGTTTCCTTTAAAAGTGATCGCCCTTTTGAACTTGAGAAATTTGAACATTTTTTATCCCAACAACTCCCTAGTAATATATTCCGTGCCAAAGGAATACTCTGGTTTCAAGAAAGTCCGGTCCGACATATTTTTCAACTGAGTGGACCTCGCTACGATCTCCAAGATGATGATTGGATAACGCAGCCAAAAAACGAACTTGTATTTATTGGGCGTAATTTAGATAAGTCATTAATTCAACAACAGCTTGATGAATGCTTAGTTAAGCCAGAGATTCAGCATCCATTCAGTCTACCGCGTCCTTTCGGGCAAAAGTAGGGGCGTTCCCAAGACGAGAAAACCAAAAATTATAAAAATTTTGAGAAGGATTCTCATTGTAGTATAATTAACTTTTGTAAACCTAATTGCTTCTCTTCGCCATGTCAGAGATTAATCAGCAAGGATTACCAGTGACCATTATTACTGGCTTTCTCGGTAGCGGCAAAAGCACCTTACTCAATCAAATTTTGGACAATAACCTTGATCAAAAAGTGGCAGTGCTGGCGAATGATTTTGGCGATATTAATATCGATGCTCAACTTTTAGTTTCCTACGAGGATGACATGGTAGAGTTGAGTAATGGTTGTATTTGCTGTACGATCAATGACAGTTTAGTAGAAGCCGTAAAAAGAATCTTAGGTAGGAAAGAAAAAGTAGATCGTTTGATTATCGAAGCGACGGGGATAGCTGACCTTTTACGGATTATTTTGACTTTTTTTGGTTCAGATTTTCGGAATTGTACACAGTTAGATTCGATTATTACCTTAATTGATACGGAAAGCTTTATGGACACAGAACATAGCAAACATTCCCATCACCTCACAACAGACGGTTTTGTATCCATGTCTTTTCAAAGCGACAAACCCTTTGATGTCTATAAATTTCATAAGTTTTTGAACGAAGGACTTCCCCTAGAAGTATTTCGTGCCAAAGGAATTATTTGGTTTGCAGGAAGCCAATTACGCCACATTTTCCAACTGTACGGACAACCCAACGATATCAAATCCGAACCCTGGTCTAATTCCCCTGCCAACCAGCCAGTATTTATTGGTCGTCATTTAGATACCAATAAACTCCACCAACAGCTAAATAACTGCTTAGCTAATTCTCTTACTGTTTAATTTAACTCAAAATTATGACTTTAGCTCACTCCAAACCCAATCAGGTTGACAAAATCGATAATAAATTACCATCATTAACTACAACACAACACCCTCCCGTTTCTGAGGAGGAGATGCGCCAAGCGGTAAGAACTTTACTGTTAGGATTAGGAGAAGATCCAGACCGCGAAGGTTTAAAAGATACACCAAAACGAGTGGTTAAAGCTCTTAAATTTTTGACTTCTGGCTATCATCAATCTTTAGACGAACTGCTTAACGGAGCAGTATTTCATGAAAATGCGAATGAAATGGTCTTGGTGCGTGATATTGAGCTATTTAGTTCCTGTGAACACCATATCTTACCTATTCTCGGCCGCGCTCATGTAGCTTATATTCCCGATGGTAAGGTCATTGGACTCTCAAAAATTGCTCGTATTTGTGAAATGTACGGACGACGTTTGCAGGTACAGGAAAGATTAACCGGACAGATTGCAGATGCACTACAAGGATTATTGCAACCCAAAGGTGTAGCCGTGGTTGTAGAAGCAACTCATATGTGTATGGTAATGCGAGGAGTGCAGAAACCTGGTTCTTGGACTTCCACCAGTGCGCTGAGAGGAGAATTTGCTAATGATGCTAAAACCCGTCAGGAGTTTATGGGTTTAATTCAACACAATCCTAGATTGCGTTAATTTATTTGCGTGTCAGTATTTAGAGATGAGCTTAACACTCATCTCTTTTTTTGGCGTTGCATTATTGAGGGATGATTTACAGAATTGAAATTCAACTATACGTTATTCTCACCAATAGACTGAAGAACCAGACAACTGCCATCAGATAGATAAGCCAAATCCTTTTTATGAAGGCGATTATCACACTAAGGGCAGCGAGGATAATTCGAGTATAATTGAGCAAAGAGACAGCTATAATTGAGCTAAATCCGCTGAAAAAATGACTAAAAATAAATATTGCTAAGAGTCCGTAAACTAGAGAAAGCCGTTCTTTGAAGTAAGATTCGGTATCTTTGATTTCCGATTCTGGGGTTAATGCGCTCACCGTAAGCAGAAAAATGATCGGCTGCACGAGATATAACCAATACTGTGCATAGGAAACACCCTCTAAACGAGAGACGACTTCTAGATATTGATATACATTCCAAACCCCTGCCTCTGTGAATATAATAGTGGTCAAGAAATAGGGAAAATAAAAATAATTCCTGTCAAAAAAACGTCGCCACTGTCCTAGTAGATCTGCTAAAGCAATTCCGTAAAACAAGAGAGGGACAAATGCTAGGTACTCTGCTGGGTCCATATTTATTTTAAAAAGACTATTTATTTCTTGAAAGCTTTCAGTTCAACCGATTACCTCCTATGGGAAAATCTTTTTCGGAAATCACCTTAGCAAACAGAAGATAATTCCTATTTTACCGAAAATTTTGGTTTAATCATTTTTCCTCACTCTTGATAGTCAGTATTAATAGTTACTTCGAGACTATTTTCATCAACTTCTATATACAGAATATTAGGACGACAACATACTTGACAATCTTCAATATAAGATTGATAGTTACCTGCACTAATATCTATAAAAGTTGTACTAGATTCTCCACAAAAGGCACAAGTATAATCTGCTGTTATTTGCATTATTTTTTTACTATCTTTAAATTGCTATTTTAGTGTGCTAAAAAATCAGTATTATTACTATAATACTATTTTGAAAACTAAATGGTTATCCAGGACATACTATGCTAAAAAACAGTTTTAAATCCGTGAAAGCTAGATAGGGTAAGTAATTAATATTCAAAAATCTTTTAAAAACCCAAAGCCTCGCCCTATCGGGCTTTTTGATGATTTAGCATAGTTCATACTGTAGAACCTCATGGTGGCCATATTTGGGCTAAAAGTGTCTTGGGAGAGGGGGCGACTTTTTATTTAAAATTCAACTAATTTTTCTCTAGATAACGACATTCAGGTTCAGGAAAATTATAGGGACATTCTAAGTAAAGCATATTTCCTTTGCGATCGTCAGCCCGACAGTTAACCCACCCATTATTATTACTATCAACTCCCTCGCAGTTAATAGCATTAAGACTATAACCTCTAGCAAATAATCTCAGTTTTTTTTCAGCTGTTTGTCGAATTTGACGACTTTCTGGATTTTCTATGAGGTTAGAAATAGAAATAATAATAACTACGGTGATAATAATCACCGCAATTAAAAGATTAACCGGTTCAAAAAAAGACGGTTTATTTTCCTTTGAATTATTCACCGTAACACCGATAAGAATCTAATTCTCTTAATAAAGAAAAAGCAGCACTTTCTGATTTAGCGATGGGTTGAAGACGGTCAATAACCTGGGACAATTGATCACCCGTGGTGGGATTTTCTAATAAAGGAACATCTGGAAATACTTGAGAAAAAGCCTTAATTCTTTCTCTGGTTTTCCATGGAAGGGGAATTACTTTTCTAGCTTTCATTGTTCTAACACCTGTGAATTGTTTGCGTAATCGTACAGATCATATAAATAGGATTGACAAGAATTTAAGGGAGTTTTTTGATTAGTTAAAAAGTTAGAAACTGCCAGAGAAACCACTTCATTAAATCCTAAAGGAGCATGGTTTTCAATGAAGTTTGTCAATAATACATAGGTTTCTTCCGGTATCTCAACTTCAAGCGCGATAGGAGTTTTCATGTCTTTTCCTAGCAAAATTAACGACAAAATTAAGAAGGTTGGTGTTATTTTTTTCTTTAAAGTATGGGTTGGAGTTGATAGTAACCTGACAGTTATTTTCTAAGGTCAGTGGATTTTTTGAGTTATTTAGTGTTGAAAAAAGTTTAGACACTAAAAGTATTGATTGCTATTATAATAAGCATCTATGACCTTAAGAATTACATCTGACTTATGTATATTAGCATAGGATACAAAAAAAAGATGAGGTTTTTTTAAACAAGCATTAACCTAAGATTTTTCCCCATCAATTGCCACAAGTCTATTATTTGGTTTTCTCCTGTTGAAAAG
>JBFRWO010000060.1:0-7865 GCA_051439625.1 Crocosphaera sp.
AGAGGAGGGGTCGGGGGCGGAGGGAGCAGAGGAGGAAGTCCCCTGCATCTCCCTCTGCTGCCCCTGCATCCCCTGCTCAAGAAAGCTTGTCTCAACAGACAATTTTCCGCGGGCCGAGCAGTATTGCGAGTGGTTCTACATCACCTGTTTAAAAACAGGCGTTTTGAACATCCCGTGTGTTGTTATAATTCCCATTACGATTACTATATTTCTGTTGGCCTCAAAGCCTGGACTGCTACAGAAGGCTATTGGGGAGTCTATTCGGAGTTACTAAAGGCTTTGCAGAAACGTATCTTAGAGCTAGATATTGAACTAGCAATCCCTCAACAAGACATTCGGGTTCATCCCTCAGAGTTACCGGAAATTGCTACTAAAGAAGGGGCGTTTGAAGATAAGTAAACTGACAAAGGGCTTAAAAACACCCAAATTTTAGATGGGGATGATTTTTGACCAAGAAATTAAACTACAAACCGTCCACAAAACTCTCTCCCCGTCTCCCCGTCAAAGTTTTCACCCTAGCAACTGTATCCTTTTAGAATAGCTTTAGAACCTCGATCTATTTATTGCAAGGAGATGTCAACAATTAGATATTAATACACATAATTAGATAAAATACTTTACAAAATAATGTGAGTAAAACTCAATAACAAATAAGTTTTTTAACAAATGGTACTGGGTCACACCAATCTTGTTTTCTGGGGAGTAGAATGAGACATACGAACACTTTTATTATCTTGTCTTAATAGAATAAGGATCTGAGGTGCTATTAATTAAGCCCTAATGTTTACTGCCTTCTAGTGAATTACTATCTTTGAGTGTGTCTAACCCCATTATGAATATTAGTCACTTACTACGACAATATGAACAAGGCCGCCGAGACTTCCCAGAACTTAATTTAGCTGGGGTTGATTTATCTAAAGTCATGTTAATTTCTGTTAATTTAACAAAATCAAACTTAATGGGAATTAACTTTAGTCGTGGATTTCTTACTAAATCTAATTTAAGCCGAGCTAGTTTGAATTGGAGTGATTTAACCTACGCCAAAATGAGTGAATCTCAATTGATTGAAACAGATTTGACTAAAGCTAATTTAACGGGGGCGTTTATGGTTAAATCTATTTTAAAGTCGGCTAAGTTAAGTGGGGCTAATTTATCTCATAGCAATTTTCGGGCTGCTAATTTATCTTATGCTAATTGTTGTGGGGCTAATCTTCAGGAAATTAACCTCAGAGAAGCTAATCTAACAGGGGTTAATTTTAATTGGGCAAATCTATCCAAAGCTCGTCTTAGTTGTACTATCTTACAAAAGGCATCATTTTTTCGTACTAATTTAAGTGGTGCATTTATTAAAGAGGCCGATCTAAGCCATACGAACTTAGAACAAGTTAATTTTCAAAATTCCCGCCTTAGCCATAGTAACCTAGAAGGGGCAAATCTTCAAGGCGCAAATCTTCAAGGCGCAAAATTGCGTTATATTAATTTGCGTGAGGCTAATTTACAAGGGGCAAATTTAAGGGATACTGATTTAGAAGGGGCTGATTTAACTAACGCGATCGTTGAGAATGCCGATTTTACCAATGCAAGATTTACCGCAACGAGAGTGATTGGAACTTACTTAAAACCCAACACAATTACAGAAAATTTATCACAATTACAACTCAAAAAAAACCAGAACTATGCGGAATCTTTTGAACTGTTATCAACAGGTTTTGCTGTTTAAAAGACCCCACCGTTAACGGTGAGGTTTAAATAAGATGGGTAAATCAAATCATGTTATTGGTTTGTTGTAGTATTTTATATCGATTTGCCTACCCTAACTTTTATTTACTTTTTTGTTGATTTTTAGCTTGTTCCATAGCTATTTCTTTCATCGCTTCAAAGGAATTTCGGTTAGAGGTTCCCTCAATAGCTTTAACAGCTAAATCTTGTACTTGTTTCAGGGATGCTTCTAATTGTTGAGAGAGACTTTGTTGACGAGTTTCTTGATTTTTGATGGTTTCTTCTAAAGCAGCAATTCTTAATTCATAATTCTGTTTTTCTCCTTCTATTTCTTTGGTTCTTAAGTCTGATTTTATTTTAGCTTGATAGTTTCCTATCCCTTTACCTTCTTCTTTACCTTGTTTTATTTTTTGTTCCAATTCCTCTTCTAATTTTTTAACTTTTGCTTTTGCTTCTTCCTGTTTTTTCTCTTGTTCAAGAATACTATCTTCTCTTTCTTTCCATTGTTTTTCCTGGGTTTCTTTACTCTCTTTTAATTCTTGATATAAGTTTTGTTTTTCGGCTTCATATTCTTCTTTATTTATTTGTCTTTCGAGTTCTAAGTTATAAATATATTGTTCTTCATCTCGTTTTTTATTGGTCAAATATTCCTGATCTCTGTCTCGAATTTCTCGGTTACGATTTAGTTTTTCTTTATGCCAATTTTTTCGTAACTCTTCTATTTCCTTCGTTAAAATTTCTTGTTGTTTATTGAACTCTTCTTCGTTGGTTTTTGCTGTAGTTTGATACTCTTCTACTAAGCGAGATAAAGTTTCATTTTCAATGGTTTCTATTTGATGTAATTCTGCTAATTCTGCTAATTCTTCTGTGGAAAATTTATTGAGTTCTGCTAACAAGTCAGCTTCTGTTATTAATTGTTCAGATAAATGACTAACTGCACTAACATAATTACTTTGCAATTTCTCAAAGTTTTCAATAGTTAAAGGAATATTATTATTCGGGATTTCGCTTTGAGTTTTCATTGTCTTTTTCTGAGAGGAGTTATCGGGTTTATTATCTTGAGAAACTGTTGGTTTTACGGTAGGATTTTGTGCTTGTTGTTTGACTTTTTTTTCTAATGCTGATTTTTCTTGCATTAGTTCGTCGTAAGCTTCCAAAATTTGTGCTTTTGTGCTTTTAGAATTAATTTTTTGGGACATGATTTTTACCTCTTGATTAGTTGAAATTATCTTTAATTATTGCCTTGAAATGCCCGTAAAGCCAAGTTTTGTGCTTGCTCTGTTGTATTTTGTAACTGGGTAGTTAACTCGGTAATTTGTTCATTGTTTTGGGTGATTTTTGTTTCTAAGGATTGGATTTTTAATTCATATCCTTGTTTACTTAACTCCCACTCTTTTTCAATTAAGTTAATTTTAACTTGAGCTTCTCGATCAGCAGTTTTAATTGCTTCTCCTTTGGCCTTATTGTATTCTTCTTTAACTTTTTCCTCTAATTCAGTTATTTTTTGCTCATTTTCTGTAAATTCTGTAGCTTGTTGATTTAAGATTGCTTCTCTCTCATTCCAAGCTTTTTCTTTTGCCGTATTCAACAATTGTAATTCTCTTTCTTGTTGACGTTTTTTCTCTTGATATTCATCCTGTTCAACTTGCCTTAGTCGTTGAGTTTCATATTGATAATTAGCTACTTCTTTTTCTCGTTGTTTGTTAATTAATTCAGCTTCTTCTTCTATTCTAATCGTAACTTCTTGGTTTTCTTTTTCCCAACTATTTCTAGTTTTTTCCTGTTCTTTTTCTAAAATCTCTTTTTGTTGATTATTTTCTTCTTGTAATCGTCTCAATTTTTCTTCATGTTCTTGTCTTAGAATATAAAGAGCATCAGCTACTAATCTAACTTGACGTAATTTTTTAAGTTCTTCTTGTTTTACTATAATGGCTTTTTTAAGCTCATCTAATTTGGTAGATTCTGTTGTTAAATTATCGGATAAATTTTGAATAACTTGTCCAAAATCTAGTTGCAAAGAAGCCATACTATTAACAATATTGTTAACCGTATATTCCCCTGCTTTGTCTAGTAATTGCTGATTTTTTTCCTTTTCTAATTCTTCCTCTTTGGTGATAATACTGGATTCTTGTTGATTATATTTGTCTAAAAATTGATTAAAATTAGACAAAATTTGCTCTTTAGTTTCTGGAAATGTCTCTTGTGCCATAATTTAATTTTCTCTAATAAAAATGCTGAAAAGTTGAGCAACCTATACCAGAAGTTAACCCACTTTGTGTTGCTTAAATGTTGATTTTTTAGTCAACATTTATATAATACATATGTATTGTCTAGAAGTCAAGTGCGATTAAAAAAAATTTACCATCGGGAAATTGTTCGTGATAGTTCAAATACCCACAAAGAACGAGAACATACTGAAAGTATGCCCATTTTGTTGACAAGAATCACAGTAAATACCAAATTTGTTGAAAAAATGGTAACATAGCTTTCTAGGCTCTAAAAAGCAGTGTTCTGATGTTAGGATGTTAGAATATGAACGCTATAATTTGTTAGTTCACCAAGACTAATTTCCCTTTATTAATGCGCCAACATCGATCAGCGATCGCCAATAGTTCATCAGGATCATGAGAAACAATCAATAAAGTCCAATGTTGCTTTAATTTAGACAAAAGTTTAGCCAACTGTTGTCGCATTGACCAATCTAAACCTGCGGTGGGTTCATCTAATAACAATAAATTGGGTTGACGAATTAATTGAACTGCTAAGGCCAAACGTCGTTGTTGTCCCCCACTTAAGCGATGTGGAGAGGTGTTCAGAGGAATGTCTTGTAAACCAACTTCTTCCAAAGCATTTCTAATATTTTCTTTGGTAATTTCTGGATGACCTAAGCGCAATTCTTCTAAGATATTACTCCCACAAAAATGACGTTCAGGAAACTGAAAAACTAGGCCACAGAGTTGTTGTAATTCTAAAAAAGTTAATTCTTGATCACGCCAAAAAATACGTCCTTTTGTTTGTTGAGCTAGTCCTGCTAAAATTTCTAATAAGGTTGTTTTGCCTGAACCACTTGGACCGACAACCAGTCCTAATTCTTGTGTTCCCAATTCTAAATTAGTAGGCTTTAAAATAGGCTCAATTGTTGCAGGAGGATGATAAATAACATCTTTGAGATATAGCATTAATCAATAAATTATTCCTAATGATTTATCCTAATAGATAAGTCGTTTACTTTTTTATATTTCATTGTACATTAATGCCCCGATGAAATTAAACCGCTATCGGTAGGAAACTAGGGCTTGTCTGCAAAGTTCAAAAATCTTAGTTGAGGGAGGCAGAGGAAGCAGAGGAAGCAGAGGAAGCAGAGGGGGAAATTAGTTTATTTTTAATATTCTAATAGTTTGCAGACAGAGCCTAAGGAAGCAACCTCTTTAAGTCCGGCTGGTTGATAGTCAGCTATACCGCTACGCGAAAGTCAAAAGTAGATCAGAAAATGGTTTCAGGTTTTTTAAAATTTTGCCATTCCGTCTCTGTTCGATGCAGATGCAGCCAGTCCTCTCGGGAATATTGCGCAGCGCAAAGCGTATCTGTTTGAGATCAGGGTGTATGCCGAAATCTCCTCTAGTTTTTCGCTTTATGGTTATCAAGTGGGGATTGATCTTGTAGAAGTTGCCAGCGATGCTAGGGTTAGATAAGGAAAAATCTTAAACTAAGTTAATTTAAACCCTCCATTGATATAAATAAATGATATTTTTTTTACCATTGATTTTAGACTATGCTATAATCCATACTGTAGTAGTACAAAAATTAATCAGGAAATTTTTTGTATTATTAACACCGAGGGTAGTCGAGGTGTTAATAATTGATTGTTAATTGTCCACTGTCCATTATACATTATTCATATAATGAATGCTTTAACGATTATTTGGATCGCTTTACCATTATTTATTGGGTTTAGTATTTATTTGCTTCCCTCAATATGTCGCTATCTTGCTTTAGGAGTAGGGATAATTTCCCTAGCTTACGGTTTAAACACATCCATCTTATCTGTCCCCCTAGATATAAACTTACTAGATAATTTTGGGGTGATTTTATTAATTGATAACTTAAGCGGCTTTTTTATTTTAACCAATGCTTTGGTCACATTAGGGGTTATTCTTTATTGTTGGCATAGTGATAAAACTAGCTTTTTTTATACTCAAGTAATTATCTTACATGGAAGCGTTAATGCTGCTTTTATTTGTGCTGATTTTATCAGTTTATATGTGGCTTTAGAGGTAATTAGTATTGCTGCATTTTTACTCATTGCTTATCCGAGAAGCGATCGCTCAATTTGGGTAGCATTGCGTTATCTTTTTGTCAGTAATACTGCTATGTTATTTTATCTGGTAGGCACTGTTTTAGTCTATCAGGCACACCATTCTTTTAGCTTTGAAGGGTTAAAAGGCGCGCCTCTCGAAGCAGTGGCTTTAATTTTTTTGGGACTGTTAGCTAAAGGGGGTATTTTTGTTGTAGGTTTATGGTTACCTTTGACCCATTCTGAATCAGAGACTCCTGTTTCTGCTATGTTATCAGGAGTAGTGGTTAAAGCGGCTATTTATCCTTTAGTTCGTTGTACATTAATGGTTCCTGAAGTTGATCCAATTGTACGTATTTTTGGCGTAGGAACGGCATTATTAGGGGTTGTTTATGCCATTTTTGAACAAGATGCAAAACGAATGTTAGCTTTTTCCACTGTTTCCCAATTAGGCTTTATTTTAGCAGCCCCAGAAGTAGGTGGATTTTATGCTTTGACTCATGGTTTAGTGAAATCTTCTTTATTTTTGATGGCCGGAACTTTACCCAGTCGTAACCTTCGAGAACTGAAAAATAAACCCATGAATACTGCTCTTTGGATACCTTTAGTTATAGCCAGTTTTTCAATTTCAGGATTTCCCTTATTATCCGGGTTTGGGGCTAAGGTATTGACCATGAAAAACTTATTAGATTGGCAAGTTATTGCTATGAATGTGGCTGCATTAGGTACGGCCACAGCCTTTGCTAAATTTATTTTCTTACCCCACAAAAAAGATGGAGGAAGTAAAATGAAAAAAGGATTTTGGCCAGCTATTAGTATATTATTAACTGGCTTATTGATCGCCAATGGGGTTTATTATCAAGCCTATACTCTCGGTAATATTATTAAACCTTTGGCTACGATTTTTTTTGCATGGTTAACCTATGGTTTAATTGTACAACGAATAGTTATTAAACTGCCTCGTGTAGCTGAACAGTTTGAGCATTTGATAGGAGTTATGAGTTTAATATTAATTTTCGTATTTTGGCTACTATTGGGCAATCAAATATCAATATCTGCTTTTTCCTAGTTGTGTTCAGCAATTAATAATGTTAACGTTGTAGGGGTTAACGGCAGTTAACCCCTACTTTAGGAAACTGTTATTATGCCCGTTCCGACGGGGTTTTAAACTGAGAATTTTTGACGAAAACATTATCAAAAATTCTCAGTTTAACCAATTCTAATTAGACTTAACTTGGGAACTATGACTACGGGGATCACTAATAGGGTTATTGGGGCTTTTTAACTCTGAAGTTTGTCCCGTAGCAGCAGCGTAAGGTAAGGTTTGATGGTCAATTAATGCCTCTAAGTTGGCTTCCATGACTGAAGAAGGTTGTTCGCCGATCGCTTGGGCGATCTCTTTTCCTCTATCGTCAATAAAGACAAAATGAGGGATACCATCCACTCGGTAACGCAAAATCTCGGGCAACCATTTATTATTATCCACATTGAACATAACAAAGTTGACCGAATCAGCGTATTTTTGCTTCAATTGAGCTAATTCTGGGGCCATAGATTGGCAACTGGTACACCAATCGGCGTAAAATTCCGTTAATGTCGGTTTACCGTTGGCGATCGCTACTTCTATGGGGGTTGAGTTTTTGGCTTGGCTTTCTAGAGAAACGGAACCAGTTTGGGTTTGAAAGCCAAAAAATATCGCTATACTAAGGGTAATGGCAGCAAAAGCGATGAGTGTATTTCTGATACGATTTGCATTAACAATTTCAGACATATAAGTTTTTAAACAAAAAGCATTTTAACTTCTCATCTATTTTATAATATTTTATCTATTTGTGAACTTAATATTAATTCT
>JBFRWO010000061.1:0-5702 GCA_051439625.1 Crocosphaera sp.
TTGTCATTTTTAAAGTTAATTTTGTTGATAATGTTGTTTGGCTAATTCTTCATAAGCAGTTTGTTCTGATATGATGTCCTTATCTATTTCTTCTCGGTTAGCATGATAATAGGTTAATGCTGCATAAATTTGAGTGATGGTTAAGTGATTTAATCTTCTGGCTATTTCTTCAGCATTATTGCCTTGATTATATAAACCAGCAATTCTTCTCACTGATGTTCTCTTTCCTGTAATAACGGGACGATTATTATTAGAATCTATTGTAATTAGTTCCCCAATGTTAGTTAAAATTGTCAATGGTGTTCTCCTAAATAACGTTGCACAATTTCTAAAATGCGATCGCTTGCCTTACCATCCCCAAAAGGATTAACTGCATTAGCCATCTGTTCATAAGCTACTTTATTGCTTAATAATTCACTACTATTACTAACAATATTTTGATAATTTGTCCCCACTAACTTAGCTGTTCCTGCGTCCACAGCTTCCGGACGTTCCGTTGTTTCTCGCAAAACCAACACAGGTTTACCCAAACTAGGTGCTTCTTCCTGTAAACCACCAGAATCAGTCAATAATAGATAACATCGTTGAATTGCTCCCACTAACTCCCCATAGTCCAAAGGTTCCGTTAAAAACACTCTGGGATGGTTGCCTAATGATTCTTTTATCGGTTCTCTAACCGTTGGGTTGCGGTGCATGGGCAATAACAGGGCTGTCTCAGGGAATTTGTCTAAAATGAGGTCAAACCCCTTTAAGATATCTTCTAGAGGCTTTCCCCAGTTCTCTCGTCGATGAACAGTAGCCAATAGCACCCTGTATTGATTCCAGTCTAACCCTTCAACGTCACAGTTAGGTTGTTTGTCTGCAACGGTTAACAACGCATCTATGACGGTATTACCCGTTAAATGGACTTCTCCTGTAACACCAGAACGGCCTAGGTTTTCAACAGCCAACTTTGTAGGAGCAAAATGTAACTGGGCCAGTTGAGAAATAAGGCGACGGTTAGCTTCTTCGGGGTAAGGGTTATAGATATTATCCGTGCGTAAACCGGCTTCTACATGACCGATGGGAATTTGTTGATAAAATGCAGCTAAAGTGGCAGCAAAAGCCGTTGTGGTGTCTCCTTGGACAATGACGCAATCGGGTTGTATTCTTTTAAAAATGCCTTCTAACCCCTGCAAACTGCGATAAGTAATATCTGTTAGGGTTTGTTTTGGCTGCATGATATTTAAGTCTTCATCAGCAGTTATGTCAAACAGTTGCATCACCTGCTCCACCATTTCTTTATGTTGTCCGGTGAGGATAACATGGGTATCAAATGCTTCTGAATTACGAAATTTTTGGATTACAGGAGCAAGTTTTATGGCTTCGGGACGGGTTCCAAGGGTGATACAAACTTTATAGGGAGATGAAGTCATAAGTAGAACAGTTGAAGACTTGATCTATTGTACAAGATTAGGTGTTAACATTATTTGCGATCCAAATTGTTAATTCTGATTCTGTTATTTCACTATTTGCTACTTTTAACGTAACTGCTGTTGCATCTTTTGGACTAGCTACTAATGTAAACCCATTAAGACGAAGAAATAAACCAATGGCTAAAAAAGCTGTTCTTTTATTACCATCTAAAAAGGCATGATTCTTGGCTATACCTATCCCATAAACAGCAGCTAATCTAAGTATATTTGTCTCATTTTCATAGGCATTAACATTTAAGGGAAGGGTCAAAGCAGAATCGAGTAAGCCTTGATCTCTAATACCATTAAGACCGCCATGAAGTATTATTGTTTCAGAATGTAGGAAGATTAAAGCCTGTTTATTAATCCAGTATATATCAGTCATTTATTCTGCTAGTTCCTCGAAAGTTTCATTATAGTCATTCATAAATTCTAATCCTAATTTTATCTGTTCTTCAACTTCCTCAGAATTCGAGGTTAATAAATAACCGTTAGCAGTGGGAATAATAGTAATTGTATCCCCTTCTTTAAGATTAAGATGGTCTAACATAAATTCTGGTAAGACGGTTGTGTTAGCTTTGTTTCCTCTTGTTACTGTAAGCTTATACATAATTTACTAATCGTTGATTCTGTCTTAAAGGTTGAATCGGACTGTGAAATGATTTTTCTATTATATTATAGTTAGTGATACAGAAAATAATACTTTCTCTGGGAGTTACTTTATGAGTTTATATGAAACTGATATCAATGAATGGGTTGAACAACAACTTAAACTAATTAAACAAAAACAGTATGATCAAGTAGACTGGAATAATATTATTGAGGAAATAGAAGACTTGAGTAAACGAGAAAGAGATAAATTTTTATCAGCTATTCGTCTAATTGTTCACCATCTTTTAAAATGGGAATACCAACCAGAAAAACGCTCTAATTCTTGGTTGAATACCATTCGCAGAGAAAGAAATAATCTTATTTTTTATCTTGAAGATACTCCTTCCTTAAAAAAATATTGGTCAGGGAAAGAATTTGAGAGAAATTATCGTCGCGCTAAAGCAGATGCAGTCAACGAAACAGGTTTATCAGAATGGAGTTTTCCTGAAAAATGTCCCTATTCCGTTGAAAAAATAAAATCAAATTGGTTACCTGATTAATCAAAAAAACATATTTATTAAAAACAATAATTTTGTATTTAAAATGCTCCTCTGTTTAATTGATTTCCAATCTCGACAATGCGACTAGGGCAAATTTCAGACATTTTATAAGCAACTTCTGTCCCAACTCTGGCCATAGTAGCTTCATCTTTCACCTCTGCCATAGTCAAATTCCCTTGATTTAGCCATCCTCCCATCTCCTTGGCCATTTCAGCTATCATTGTTTGCTGAAACTGTTCAGGAGACTGACTGGGAAGTTGACAGATTCTTTGAGCTAATTGATTAATTTGAGGTGAGGTAGGATAGGCATTAACGGACCCAGGAAATAATCCGATCGCTAATGGCATTAACCAGATAAAACGACGAAACATAAAAAAACCATTATGTAAGATACTTTACTTAAAATTGTAAAGTAAATATTTCTCATTTGCATTAGTGTGATTACTGATTATTGCTTAAGAAAAGTTAAGACACTGACAAAGATTCTTTCTCTACTAAATCTTCAGATTTTTCCACCCGATCAATAAACAAAATACCGTTAAGATGATCCAATTCATGCTGAAAAATTCTCGCCACAAAATCCCTTAATTCTTGCTGCTGTAACTTACCATAACGATCTAAATATTCAACCGTAATCACCTTATATCTAGGTACTAAACCCCTTAGTCCCGGAACACTCAAACATCCTTCCCAACCTTTGACTATTTCATCGCTATGGGAGATGATACGGGGGTTAATCATGATGGTAGGTTCCATCATGGGTGCATCAGGATAACGGGGGTTGGGATGGGAACAAATGACAAATAAACGGTAAGATTCAGATACTTGCGGTGCAGCAATACCGACACCATTAGCATCCCTAGCTATGCTTAATAGGTTATCCATGAGTTGCTGTAATTTTTGGTCAGTAATATTCTGCACCAGTTGAGCTTGTTGTCTTAAGATAGGATTACCAACTTGAGCGATTTCTAAATCAAGGTTTATCATAGATTTCTATCTATTTTAAAATTTCTATATTTATTATGACTTTTTTCTTTGATAATTGGGTAATCTTCGTGAAACTGATATAATCTTATCTTTTGAAACCTTTTATCTTAAAGGAGAAAAAACTTGTGTCCATGACTGTATTTCAAACCTCTTCCCTTAACCGAAGAGATAATTATCAATTATCCATTGTCCATTATTAAATGCCAAGGTCTTATTTTAAGAATGACTATCTCACCTCAGTATATTTGGAATCAAGTTCTTGATCGTCTTAAAATACGATTAAATCCCACTGCTTATGAAACTTGGTTTGCTTCTGCAACCGTACAAAATTTACAAGATAATTGTTTGATTATTCAAGTCGAAAACACTTTTATTGTTAATCATTTACAAAAAACTTATTATCCTTTACTTATGGAAGAAGTTGAAGCAATTGTTGGTTACTCTTTAGAAATAAAATTAACCACTGCTCAAGAAAAACATCTAAAATTTATTGATAAAAAAAGTAAAAATTTAACTTCCAAAGAAACTGATAATCAGTCCCTTGAAGACTCACCTAAACTAAGCAAATTAAACCCCAACTATAATTTTTCTCGCTTTGTTGTTGGTCCAACTAATAGAATGGCTCATGCTGCCTCTTTAGCCGTTTCTGAATCACCAGGAAGAGAGTTTAATCCCTTATTTTTATGTGGTGGCGTTGGCTTAGGAAAAACCCATTTAATGCAAGCAATCGCCCATTATCGTCTAGAATTATACCCTAATGCTAATGTTTTTTATGTTTCTACAGAACAATTTACTAATGATTTAATTGCTTCTATTCGTCAAGATAGTATGGAAATTTTCCGAGAACATTATCGCACTGCTGACATTTTATTAGTCGATGATATTCAATTTATTGAAGACAAAGAATACACTCAAGAAGAATTTTTCCATACCTTTAATACCTTGCACGAAGCAGGAAAACAAGTGGTAATTGCTTCTGATAGACCACCCCAAAGAATTCCCACTTTACAAGATAGATTAGTCTCGCGTTTTTCTATGGGATTAATTGCTGATATTCAAGTACCAGACTTAGAAACAAGAATGGCTATTTTACAAAAGAAAGCCGAATATGAAAACATTAGACTACCCCGTGATGTAATTGAATATATCGCCACGAATTACACATCAAATATTCGAGAATTAGAAGGGGCATTAATTCGGACAGTCACCTATATTTCTATTTCTGGACTGTCAATGAATGTCGAAAATATTGCCCCTGTTTTAAATCCTCCCATGGAACAAATTACTATTTCCCCTGAGATTATTATCACCATTGTTGCCGAAAATTTCCACCTATCGGTCGAGGACTTAAAAAGTAGTTCACGCCGTCGAGAAATTAGTTTTGCCCGACAAATTGGAATGTATTTGATGCGCCAACATACCGATTTAAGTTTACCAAGAATTGGGGAAGAATTTGGCGGAAAAGATCACACAACCGTTCTATATAGTTGTGATAAAATCTCTAAATTACAGAAAAAAGATTGGGAACTTTCTCAACAATTATCCACCTTAAGCGATCGCATTAATCTTGCGAGTCGAAATCAAGAATGACGAATATAGTTTGCTTCCCAATCTTCACAAGTAATGGCCTCTTCTGTAAAAGCTTTATAGGGATGAACAGTACACTTTAAACAGGTTTCTCCTGTATGAAATAAACAGCGATTGCAAGGTATTTGATGCAGTCTTTGTAGATAGATAAATCCATCCTCCATAGCAAAGAAAATAGCACAGAAAAAACATAACAAAACTAACCAAATAAGTAAAGGAAAAATCCAACCCATTTGGATCATAAGAATCTTGGGTAATATCATAAACACTCTCTAGATAAGATAAACAAGTTAATAGAGAGAGATTTGATCAATGGATAATTAACAATTGATAATTATAAATATCCATTATTTAAACAATCTCTCCATAGACAAAAACAATAACTATGAAACCGATTGAACCATTTTAGAATCTACCTTTGATTCGTCTAAACTTTGCCAAAATTCTCTAATTTTTTCAGACACTAATTCTGAATTCAGATAATGGAAAAAATGCCGTCCTTGGTCGCATTCCCATAAAATGT
>JBFRWO010000062.1:0-4534 GCA_051439625.1 Crocosphaera sp.
TAATTTGAAAGTACGGGTATGAATTTCCCTCTCATGCGCTCTGACGGTGTATTCTTTAACTTGGATTTTCTTACTAGCCATTAATTAATTAAGGAAACAACAATATTCTTATTTTGCCCAAATTTGAGCATCATTTTTGACCGAGAACGTTTCAAGAACTCTTGAACCTTTTACCTCTGTCTTAACAAAATAATCAATTTTTCTCTAACTACCTTTCGGTGAAGATTTAGGCTTTTTTCTTTGAGGAGTTTTCGTTGAATCACTCTCCCCTTTGCCATCCTCTTTTAAGGTCAAATTAAACAACTTTCTATCAATATCCCTAGTCAAAAATCCCTCTAGTCGTTTCATAATAACCCCATCATCTAATTCCCCCTTATCCATCATCTCTATCACCAACGCCCCTAGTAAAATCTTTCGTCTTGTATCTTCCTTCCGTTTCTTTGCTGTCTCCCTAGCTCTCGCCTTCTGTATCTCAGCATTAAGCTGTTCTCGTTTCTCTAATAACTTTTTTAACCTCTCACTCATTTTACACCCCTCAAACTATGGTAAACTTAGACTATTATAGTAACGCACTACACATCAGCTTTCACACCCATATTCTATACTAAAATGAAGTAGCTAAATCTCCTTTCTGAAAGAAAGCGCATTTACGCAAGCTTTCGCTTGCAGTGCGTCAAGGGGTATCGCCCCCTAAGACCCCCTTAATCGGGCGGATGGGAAAGGAATTTATCTACTCTACAACACAGCACACTCCAAACAAAAAGATGGCTATTTACCATCTCAATGCAAAAATAATATCCCGTAGTAATGGACAGTCAGCCACCGAAGCTGCTGCCTATCGTTCTGCTGAAAAAATCTATGATCAACGTACCGACGAAACCTTCAATTACACTCGTAAAAAAGGCGTTTACTCTACCGAAATATTAACCCCAAACAACACCCCTGATTGGATGGCAGATCGCTCAAGTCTTTGGAACGCAGCCGAACTATTTGAAAAACGTTCTAACTCTCGTACCGCTAGAGAATTTGACATTGCTCTCCCCACTGAACTAACCCACCCTCAAAAGCAAGAATTAGTCAGAAACTTTGTTCAAGATAACTTTGTTGATAAAGGCTTAGTCGCTGACATTGCCTTTCATGAAATAGATACCCATAACCCCCACGTCCATATCATGATTACCACCAGAACAGTCGATGAAAATGGACTAGGAGCAAAAGATAGATCCTTAGATAAAAAAGACTTTTTATTGAAGCTTAGAGAAAGTTGGGCAACCTATACAAATGATGCTCTAAATCAAGCTAATCTTTTGGAAAGAATTGATCATCGAAGCTTAAAAGAACAAAACATTTCTCGCATCCCTCAGATTCATTTAGGGACAAATGTAGCAGCTATGATGAAACGAGGTATCGCTACAGAACGAGGCGACGAATATCTAGAAATTCAAACCACAAACGAACAAATTGAAGCCCTCGAAAAACAATTAGTCGCCGTAGAAAATAGTATCAAATCTGAAAGCCTTGTCACTCAAGAAGCTGAAAAAAATAACTCATCTTTGCAAACAGTTGATTCTGATGCAGACATCAATAAAACAACGTTAGAATTATCTCAAAACTTGACGACTCGAAGGATAAATAATGATGGAGATGAACGGGAATGGTCAGAAGATTCAGAAGCCGATCTCACAGCAGAGCTACGAAGAATTAACGAAGCTGTTATCGAGTCTAATCGACAAGCAGATGAAAACCGACAGCGATTACAAGACCTTAGTAACCGTCTTGGAAAAGATAGCAGCCAAACTCGAAAATCTGGAAACTCAACTCAACAAAAACGACCAAGTAAATCATCAAAATCTCAAACAAGTTCAGAACAATTTAACCAACAAGATAACCGAACTCAACGAAAATTATCGTCTCATTTGGAAAGCAGCACAGTACGAGAAACAGGAAACGAAAAAACTCCTCGACAACGTGATCCTGTTCCATCCCCTAACCCTTCTAAAATTGATAGGAGTGGTTCTCATAACCTCCAGTCTCGGAACCTGGATGTTAATCAAACTCCTTCCCCCCAACAGTCACCAACTCCAGAAAATCAACGGACGAGTCAACAACATCGAAATCAAGCTCAACCGAATGGAGAAAAACAACCGTCCTTAACTCCTGAACAACGTCAAGAGGACTTACATAACCTTCAAGCTACTACAACCATCATCGCCTTAATACGCTATCTCAAACCCAAACCTAAAAACGGTTTTAGCACTTATGAAGGGAAACGTTATATTTTCTCTGTCTCAACCGATGAACAAACTATGGAGTTACACGCCAAAGATGGACGGGGCTTAATCTTTGAACGGAAGGACGGCAAAGTAACAGCTAATTTAACCGATGATGATAGAAAAATGCTTCACGATGTTGACTCGGAAATTAGTCGGCGCATCGCTCAATTACAACGGGAACGTGAACAGCGAGAAAAGCAACGCCGTCGGGGGACGGGCTTCTCTCGTTAAACTGGTCAGAATTGAAGTTACTCTTGGGAAATGACTTTAGTCTTTTTTAATTTGTACTTGAGGGTTGAAACCGCTCCAAGAATTCCAAAAAAGATGAAACCCAATGTTGAGGTGGGTTCGGAAGTGGCAACAGTTGTTGTGAGGACTGGGGAACCTAAACTAAAACCATAATTAGTAATATTTTTATCAATTTCGAGTTTGCTGATTGGCATCTCACTGAGCAGAGCAAAGGTCAAGTTTGGGTTGCCAGGAAAAGCTTCTGTCGAGCCGTCGAAGGTATAAGTACCTGTAGATTCATTCCATTCCCATCTTGGCATGGCATTAGGGTCCGTTGAACCAAGATTCCAGGTAGCAATAGGCTCACTCAGCCAAGGTTCCGTGATAAGATTCATGCTCGGAGTCGTATCAAAAGCTCTAAGCTCAAATTGTTCAGCAATACCTGATCCCCTATCGAGATCGCCGAAATTGAAAAACGTATTCTCAGGAAGATAGGTACTTGAGAGTCCACTGAAATCAAATGTTGCTGAACCTAAGTTGGGAGACGATGGATAAGGTCCTTCGACGGAGAATGTACCTCTCCAAGCGGGATCGGCAGGGGATTCCCAAGTTCCGATGACTATAGTTCCGTCATCCGTTAGTGTTGGACTGACAAATGTAGGCATCACACCAGCCGACATGGGAAGGGGTAGGTGATCTCCAGACCCCGTAAGAGTAGTTGCTAAAACAGGTTCGCCAGTAAAAGATGCAGAGAGAACAATAGCTGCTATAGCTGAAGTAAAAGTTTGTTTAATCATGTTGATCTATCAGTAATTAATTATCGGAATCATAACAACCATCTCAAAAACCCTTGATTTAGTTTGAAACTATCTAAACTTACTATTTCTAAACTTTTCTAACCTATTGATTTTTAATCAAACTTTTTGGTTATTTTAATTTTTTGATTTAATCAACGTGAGTTCGACGGAGGGGGACAAGCTGTTTTGAACTTCCCAAAATAGAATTAAGCCATGAGGGAATGTCGCTAGATTAAGGCTGTAACCCTTGCACTATCAGTCTTTTGGGGATTTTCTAGTTGCAAAATTTTTCTTCAGAATAAGGCCACAAAACCGGTGAAGCCGTGCTGCGGAAAGTTCCTCGTCTCAGAGAGACGAGGAACTAGACCATACTGATTATTCTCGCCATACTCCTTACGGCTGAGGCAGTCGAGGGTCCTGATTGCATCATGCATCTGTTCTTTGGTTAGCTTGTATTCTATATACCCATAGCAAATTACTCTTCTTTCATTGACGCTCTCCCGTTTGGAAAACGGGAGAGCGTCAATGAATCCCTATCGGGATGGTTATCAGGGCAATCGCATTTAATTTTTGTTAAGCCCTATTGACAAATTGCGTCTGATGTAAACCTGGGAAATTGAGTTGGCGATCGCTAAAAATTTTAATTGTTTCTTAAGGTTTTGGGAGCATCAAGTTAGGGATAATGATTATCTTCTCCAGATTTTAGCTGCTTAATCAGTTTTATATTAGACAACAAAATAGCTTGTCCTTAACATCAAACATTAGTTTGAGGGATTCTCTTATTAAAAAATAACCGGAAGTGACTGGAAAATTTATTTCTTAGCGATCGCATTGTCTTTGAGGCGATCGCCGTCTTAAAAAACGAACCTTAGACAGTTGAAAATCAGGCAGGGCCTTCTTTTGCCGAAATTAAATGCGATTGCCCTGGGATGGTTATTTTCTTGAATAAGCTTACAGAAGATTTCGATAATAACAATTATCTTACCCTTAATTCCCAAACCCTTCATGAGTAAAGGGTTTTAGCCTGCATAGCTCCCCAACAATGGAACCATCAGTTATCTTAGGTGGATTTTTCCCCCATTATCAGATATCTTTTAAGTTACGGGAAGTATCAGCATCCTTGCATGAACATTTCCCAGACAACGCAACCACTACTAAAGCTCTTGAGCTTTGACAGACTTGAAATGGTAGTAAAAGCCCTAGATAGTTAGCCGAAGTTTTAAAAGCTTGGAAGCA
>JBFRWO010000063.1:0-10252 GCA_051439625.1 Crocosphaera sp.
GTGTAAGGAAAAAATCCTTAAAAGTCAATGATTTTAAAAATTAGCTTGAATAGAATAATGAAGGGAAAACAAAAAAATAAAAGCATGGGGGGACAAAAAAACTGAAATATCTTTATTTTGGAGATAAACGGTTAAATACGAGACTTGGAAAAATCGTCTCAGAATTATCCGAATATCCCTATGAAACCTTACCACAAGCGATCGAGAAACCATTTTTGATACTTCAAAACAGGAATTTATGGGAGATAAAAAGGGACCATCCCATTTTTGTAGTTAGGCAGTTTAAGAGAAAATAATTTAGCTACCAGAATTAAACATAGGAATAGGTAAAGATTTATGAACCTGTCAAGGGATTGAAAGAGAATGATTATACTGGTATGATTCCCAAGAAAAAAGATATGAAATTCCCGAAGAAAGGATCAAAATTTTAGACGAAAAACTAGAAACAGAACGTAAATAAAAGGAAAAATTAGCTGAATTATTGCAACAGTATCAGTCCAAGTTTGGTACAATAGAATAAGTAGAAATTTTTAACAGCAACTGCTCATTTTTTAAGCGATGGTAACAACAAAAACAAAAATAATAACTGATGCTTGGATTAATTTAACTTGGGATGAATTTTCACAATTATGGGATGATTCAACCTACGAAAAAGCCAAGTTTTATTATTATAATCAACAAGCAAGAATTGAAATGTCACCATTAGGAAACGATCACTCAAAAGATCATTCAATTATTAATTATGCTATTCATATCTATGCTGCTCTAAAAAATATTCCCTTAAATGGTCACGATGCTTGCAGTTATCGTAAAATAGGAGTTAAAGAAGCACAACCCGACTTGTCTTTTTATGTAGGAAATAATGTGGATGTTGTTCCCTATGGGACTGGTGTTATTGACTTAAATATCTATCCATCTCCTAATTTAGTAATCGAGGTTGCTAATACTTCTCTTGCGGATGATAAGGGAGAAAAACGTCTTTTATACGAAGATTTTGGGGTAGAAGAATACTGGATAGTTGATGTCAAAAATGTCAACATTATTGCTTTTAAAATAGAAGATAAAGGAAGTAAAAGAATTACCCAGTCTCAAGTTTTACCTAATCTAGATATTAAGATTTTAGTAGAAGCTTTGCAGAAAAGTAGACAAAGCAACCACTCAGAAGTTAGTCGCTGGTTATTACAGAAAATTCAGAACTTATGAACTTTTTGATCTAACTTTAGTTAACCATTGAATTACCTCTTGACCTAAATTTTTGCCATCGAGAAGATCAATTTCTCTTATTCCTGTAGGACTGGTAACATTAACCTCTGTTAAATAACCACCAATAACATCAATACCTACAAAATATAAGCCATTTTCACTCAATTTTGGTCCAACAACTTCACAAATATTCTCTTCTCTAGGGGTCAATTCTGCTTTTTCAACCCGTCCTCCAACAGCCATATTACCACGGAATTCTTGACCAGTAGGAACTCTATTAACTGCCCCAATAGGTTTCCCATCTAAGAGAATAATTCGTTTATCTCCGTTTTTTGCTTCCGGTAAAAATCGTTGAATCATCACCGGTTCTTGACCTTGATGGGTACTCACTTCAATAATAGAATTAAAATTGCGATCGCTAGGTTCTAAAAATAAAATTCCTTCCCCTGCTTTCCCTCCCAACGGTTTAAGAACTGCCTGTTTTTTCTCCTCAACAAACTTACGAATAATATTCTTATCTTGACTAACAACAGTTTCCGGCATAACCGAGTAGAATTGTAACGTATACATCTTCTCGTTAGCTTCTCGTAGTCCTTGAGGAGAATTAATAACTAAAGTTTTTTCTGGATTAATTAACTCTAAAATATAAGTAGCATAGAGATAACGAATAGTCACCGGTGGGTCTTTGCGCATGAACACAGCGTCCATGTCTTCTAGACACCTTAATTCCTGAGAAGATAACTCATACCATTGAGGAACACTAAGCCATTTTCCCTCTTTTAAAGTAACAGGAATCAACTGAACTTGAGAGAGAATAGCCCAAGCTTTCCCCTCAATGACGCTGAGTTGATGAAGTTCTGTGATCCAAACTTCATGACCTAAAACTTGTGCTGCTTCCATCATGGCCACAGTGCTATCGTGGCCAGGATCAAGTTTAGAGATGGGGTCGATAATAAAAGCTAATTTCATTAGGCTGCTGACTGCTCCAATAAACCATCAAGTTCCCCCGATAATTCTAGGTCATACAATTCATTACAACCCCCAACATGGAGATCGTTGATAAAAATTTCCGGTAAACTGCGTTTTCCGTTGGCCCGTTCAGCCATTTTATCCCTAGCGTCTTCATCCCCATCGATACAATATTCAGTAAAATCTACGCCTTTTTTTTCTAATAAAGCTTTCGCTCGAATGCAAAAGGGACAGGTACTCCAAGTGTAAATTTCAACGTTAGCTGCCATCGGTATCTCAAATGTTAATTGTTATTTCGATTGTACTATTTTCCCACAGCAGTTTTCAGTTGCATAGATTAAACATTTACACTCCCCACACTTCCCACACTCCCCACACTCAATTAAAAACTGCTATGAGGGCCTATGTAGCGGCCGAAATGCAATAAATTTGTCAAAATGGAAAGCTGAAGCCTGTTGTTGATATAAGTACCCTTAAAACCCATGATAAAAATCACCTCTATTAGTTTAACCGCCTTGTTTACAACCTTTAGCTTTGTTTTACCTGTCAAAGCCGAAAATTTAGCTCATTTAAGCCAATTATTGTCCACCAAAAAATGCGAACTCTGTGACTTAACCGGTTCAGGGTTAGTCATGGCCGATCTCAGGGGAGCGTCTTTAATTGGGGCAAATTTAGCCGGGGCCAACCTTTCTCAAGCGAATTTAGCCGGTGCCGATCTCAGGGGAGCAAATTTAACCGGCGCTTCCTTATACGGGGCAAATTTAACCGGTGCTAATTTGAGCAGTGCCATTTTGCAGGGAACGGACTTAAGAGAATCTTTCCTTACCAATGCTATTCTTGTTGGCACCAGTTTAGAGCAAGCTTATGTACAAGGAGCAAAGGGAATTTCTCAAAATGCAGGGACTCCAGAACTTTTTTATGGGTGGGGTTTAAACGAAACCCAAGAAGGAAATTATCAACAAGCGATCGCTCTTCATAATAAGGCGTTAATTTTAGATTCTGAGTTTGCTCCTGCTTATTTGGCCAGGGGTTACGCTTTATTACGGTTAGGGAATGAAAACGCAGCTATTCTCAACGCTAAAATGGCTTCTCAACTGTATGAAAAACAGGAAAATGAGCAAGGACAAGAATTTGCTGATCGTTTTGTTAGCAATATTGAATCGGTACAAGAAGCAAGAAAAAAAGGAACTGGAAACCCTGGGTTAGACAATATTGTTAGGGGTGTCGCTTCTTTAGCTTTACAATTTTTACTTAAAGGAGGAATTTAATATTGTAGGGGCTTAATATTATTAAGCCCTTACTGAATTACTATTATTATGTTTAAACCAATTTTCTGAAGTTTTATTACACATTTCTGTAGGGGTCAACGGCCGTTGACCCCTACAATATAGATATCTGTATTCTAAGTTGCTTAAAATGACGTTAAATGAATTAAAAACTGTCTCTGAGTTTCTGACGGAGGCGTTAAATTTTAAAGAGAATGATCTTGTTAAAAATATTGCCCAAGCTATAGGAAAAGCAACGCCTTGGGCTAAGGATATTGCTACTAATGCTCCTTGGGTTCAAGACTTTGCAGAAGCGGCTGGTGCTGGCGTTCCTTTAGTTGCTTTTTTCCTCAAATATGCTCAGTTATTAATGTTAGAAAGAGATCCTGAAAAACAGGGTTATAATGCTTGTACTTTGGCTTATAATCGCGCTGTAGAAGAGGTTTTTCTTGCCCGAAGTATGGAACTTCAGGACATTAAACCTTATAGGAATAACAAAATACTGACTAAGAAAAATCCTGATGAAATTGATATGATAGGGTTTAAATTAGACAATGCTTTATCTCATGATTTTATTATCCATGCTGATCAAGTTTTTTTTGAATTTGCTGAGGTTATTCAATTAGAAAATAATCTAATTAATCAGTTATCTAATAGTATTAAACAATCTTTTATAAGAAATTTCCGGTTATTATTAGTTCATCCCAATACAGAAAAAGAGTTTGCTGCTTTTAGGGAGTTAATAGACTTAGATAATAGTCAGGCAGAACGTCAGAAAATTTTAGATTTACATTTATCTTATCAATCTTGGTTATTTAATGAACAAAAAGTATTTCAACAAGAAAGTTTTGCTTTGAATCATATTTATCTGGAAACAGAATGTGGAGTATTAAAATATTCGCAAATTAAGCCACAAGAAGAAAGTAAATTTAATAATTATGTAGATAGAGAAGATCATAAAAAAGGGAAAGATCCTTTTTCAGAAAAAGACAGCGATCGCAAAGATTTATTAACAACAGTTATAGATTTTATTGGAAATCCAGAGTTTAATGAACCTATTGTTATTCAAGGAGTTGCAGGTTCAGGAAAATCCTCTTTTACCCTGAGATTAGTAGATGAATTAAAAGAGCAAGGTTGTTTTCCGATTCGCATATTATTAAAACATTTAAGTCTCAAAGAACCTTTAGAAGATGCTGTACCTTATGCCCTTCAATTTGGTGAAAAAGTATTTAAAGATTACAATTGGAAACCAGCTTTTGATGATGATTGGTTTGCTAAATTAGTTAGTCCTAGAAATAAGGAATATATATTTTTTGGTGAAAATCAAACTAAAATTTCTCCCTATATTTTTATTTTTGATGGATGGGATGAAATTAGTACCGCAGCCAATCAAGGATTTAGAGATAGTATTGACCAAGTATTAGGAGAAATTCGAGATATTTTAATTAGAAAACGAGATGGTTTACCCATGATGCGAGTTATTATTACTGGTCGTCCTACCGTTGATGTAACTAACACTAAGCTACTGAGAAAAGATACACCAATTCTTACTATTAGACCCTTAAGACCAGAACAATTAAAAGGCTACATTGATAAATTTCAACAAGCTCGCCAAGCTCAACCTCTATTTTCAATTAATCTTGAAACACAATCACAGCAAATAATAAATGTAGTTGAGCAAAACATAAAACCTGAGTTTTTCAAGACTATTTCAGATACTTATGAAAAAGCTTTTCAGGAATTTATAAAAGAAAATAAACAAAAAAATGTTTCAGAACTAAAAGGAAGTTTAGCCGTTCTAGGATTACCCTTATTAGCCTATTTAACCCTAAGATTGATGTTTAAAGTTCAATCAGAAGAAGAACTAAAAAACTTAATTAATAATCCCACTAATTTATATCGAGCTTTAGTAGATGAAACTTGCGAAGGTTCAGGAAATCCTACCTTTATTCCAGAGCTAAAAAAAGAAGATCGTTATCGTCTCTCTGGGAACGATTTAAGAGGGTTATTATGGCGCACTGCTGAAGCTATTACAGCATTAGGAAAAGAATCTATTTCCCGTGAAGAATTAAAATTACGCTGTGGAGAAGATGAGTTAGAACAAATTGTGGAAGAAGCCACAGCAGATAGGGTTCTTAGTCGTTTAATTATTAGTTTCTTTTTTAAAGAAAGTGCCGGAGAAGGCTGCGAATTTCTCCATAAATCTTTTCGAGAATATCTCTTTGCTGAGGGAGTAATATACGAACTGAAAAGATACAGTTGTAATCCTGATGTTATCCAAACATATCAAGATAATCCCGAAAAAGGTTACGAAGAAAGAAAAATTTATTGGCAAGAATTTGAAGAAAATGACCCTCGCTATGACTTAACTCGTCGTCTCTCGGAAATGTTTGCCACCCATTGGCTTTCATCAGAAATTAAAGACCATATTTTCAATTTATTGACTTGGGAAATAAACCGTTCTGCTGAAAAATTATCTCCTTCAAACCTATCTACTCATCCTATTTCAATAGAACAATGGGAATATATTAGAGATGCACTAGCAGATGTTTGGGACTGGTGGGGAGAAGGGGTTTTTCTACGTCCTCAACCGAAAATTATTCAAGAAAGAAGAAAACCCAAAGAATATATTTTTGAGCCTCCCTACGTTGAGGAATTGATAGAACTTTGCAGTCCTTTAGATAAAGAAGTGTGGAAAACTGCCCTTCCTGAGCCAGTACGAAGCACTACAGTAGATGGAAGATTAGGAGATGCTTTTTTTGATTTGACTGCCATTGTTCACAGTAAGATTTATGAATACCAACAACAAAAGCTTTCTTACTCACTTGATATTAATGAAATCGAGAGAAGTCAACGACGACGCTATCAAATGGTACGGTTAGCCAAGGATAAACAGGGTGAAGATGTTGCTTTGATTCAGTTTGCTCCTAGTGGGGAAGATGGTAACTATTTTTCTAATTATTGTAATCGTATCAATGCTGCTGGTCGAAGATTCCCTGATTCCTTCTCCAGTCATATTCATGCTAAATTTATCTACCTCAGAGAAGCCAACCTTATTGGAGTTTATCTCACTGAAGCCAACCTCAGAGGAGCCTATCTCAGAGGAGCCTTCCTTAGACGAGCCAACCTCAGTAGAGCCGACCTCATTGGAGCGGACCTCACTGGAGCGGACCTCAGTAGAGCCTATCTCAGAGGAGCCAACCTCAGTAGAGCGGACCTCACTGGAGTCGACCTCACCGAAGCCTTCCTCAGAGGAGCGGACCTCACTGGAGCGGACCTCACTGGAGCCAACCTCAGATACGCCTACCTCATTGGAGTCGACCTCACTGGAGCCTTCCTTAGACGAGCCAACCTCACTGGAGTGAGGAACATATTTCCAGAACAAATTAAACAGGCAAAAAACTGGGAATCAGCAGTATTTGATGAAGACATGAAAGCAAGGTTAGGATTATGAGGTAGTTATTTACGAAGGGTTCGGGGAGTGTGGAGTTCGGAGTTCGGAGTGGGATTATTTGAATTTAATAGATTAGTTTCTGGGTTTAACAGTGTTAAACCCCTACGAAGGTTATTTGTAGGGACATAATATTATTATTTCCTCTATATGTTCTGATTTCTCATATATAATTACTGATTGCAATACCACTATTAATTATGTTTAGAACGTTATAGAGATTCTTCGTTCCTCACCAATGACAGCAAATGACTGATAACTGGTAACTGTTAACTGATAACTGATAACTGATAACCAAAAGTGTCACAAAAAAGTTTATGCTAGAAAAAAAGTAACTTTACGAAACGTTACATAAGGTAGTTTGTAATTATTAATTATGCAATGCGTTATTAACCGTCGCGCCCAGTTTAGTGCCAGTCATCGTTATTGGTTGCCAGAATGGGACGAAAGCAAAAATCAGCAAGTATTTGGGCCTTGTAGCCGTTTTCCTGGTCATGGTCATAATTATGTCCTCTTTGTCTCCTTGTGGGGCGAGATAGACCAATATGGCATGGTAGAGAACCTATCTACTGTTAAACAGGTCATTAAAAGAGAAGTTACCTCCCAACTCGACCACGCTTACCTCAATGATGTTTGGGACGAGTTTCAAACCACCTTACCCACCACCGAAAACCTAGCTAGAATTATCTGGCAACGGTTAGCCCCCCATTTACCCATCGTCAAAATACAACTATTTGAACACCCCCAACTCTGGGCCGAATATCAAGGAAATGCCATGAAAGCCACATTAAACATTCAAACCCATTTTAGTGCAGCCCATCGTCTTGCCCGTCCAGACCTTAGTTTAGAAGAAAATACCAAAATTTATGGTAAATGCGCTCGCACCCACGGCCACGGGCATAATTATCACCTTGAGGTGTCCGTTAGCGGAGACATTGACCCCCGTACAGGAATGCTAGTTGATTTAGTGGCCTTGCAAAACATAGTCAATGAATATATTGTCGAACCCTTCGATCATAATTTCTTGAACATAGATATCCCTTACTTTGCCGAAGTTGTCCCCACTGCCGAAAATATTGCCCTTTATATTGCGCAACAGTTGCAACAACCTATCCGCGAATTAGGGGCCCAACTAGAAAAAGTTAAATTAATCGAAAGTCCCAATAATTCTTGTGAAATCTATTGTAATTCTGCTGCTGACTCCTTAAAGCTACCCTCTCAACAAGAACCTCAACTGATGGCAGTTCATTAAGAAATGTAACATTATTGCCTTAACTGTCTTTTAAAGGCTGAAACTAACGCAAGGGTGTTTAGGAAGCTTTAAACTGAAAGAGGATACCTATATAAAAGGTATTTGATTAGATGAGCGACTATGAGATAGTCTGTAAATTGTCTCTTTGCGTTTCAAGTATCCAATTCTTAGCGTTTGAAAAGGATTAAGTCAATATGGAATCTAAAGTTCAAGAACAAACCACAACCGCAAATTTAAGTGCTGAAGTGCCTGGAACCCTTGCTACAACCCCTAACTCCAATATGGGAGAGCAACCTTGGCAAGAATGGTTAGACCCCATCGTGGATATCCTCGCCAAAGTTCCCGATTATGCGGGCCAGTTTTTTAGTGAGTATCAAAAACCCCTAACCACCGTGGGTTTGTTACTATTATCCATTATTAGTGTCAAAATTGTCGTTGCTGTCTTAGGAGCGATCGATGATATTCCCCTCTTAGCCCCCTTAATGGAAATGGTTGGCTTAGGGTACAGTGCTTGGTTTGTTTGGCGTTATCTCTGGAGAGCGTCTAACCGCAAAGAGTTATTAACGGAATTTGATGCCCTCAAAAATCAAGTTTTTGGTGATAACGCCTAAATTTAACAGATTTTTACATTTTTGTGAATACCTCCGAACTTTGCTGCTCGGAGGATTTTTTTATTTTTAATCGTCATTCCAAGGAACTCAAAATCTCAAGAATTTACGCAATAATATGGAGAAAAGAGACGAAAAAAATCAGTAAAATTGAAATGAAGTTTTTTGATTTAATTAAAAATGAATCCTAGTCTTAAGAAGTGGTTTGTAACTAGCAGTTTAATTATCAGTTCTTTTTGCAGTTCAACCGCAGTTAATGCAGCCAGTTTTACTGAACTTGTAGTATTCAGTGATAGTTTATCGGATTTAGGTCGAGCTTTTACTGAAACAGGAGGGACTTTTCCTCTCTATGGTAGCTTCACTAATGGTCGATATTCCAACGGTCCGGTCTGGGTTGAATATTTAGCGGATAGTTTAGGAATTGCTACTAATCCTAACACTAACTATGCTATTGGTGGAGCCTTAACTGGTAATATCAACGCCATTAATTTTGCTCCAGGATTTAGTTCCCCTCCGGCTCCGGTGTTTGATGGACTAACTCAACAAATTGCCAGCTATACGGACTATGACCCTCACGCACTTTATATTGTTTGGGCAGGAGCTAATGATTACCTTTTTGGGGGAGAAATGACTCCTATGAACCCAATTAGTAACCTTCAAACAAATTTACAAACTTTATTAACAAACGGAGCTAAGAATATATTAGTAGGTAATTTACCTAATTTGGGTGATACTCCTGGTGTTAGCGATCCCCTTCAATCTGCCGGTTTAAACCTATTAACACAAGGTCATAATACCGCACTTTCAACGACACTTGATATATTACAAACCAGTTTTCCTCACGCTAATATTAGACTTTTAGATGCAAATAAACAGTTTCAAACAATTACTAATGATCCTAGTCTTTTTGGGTTGACTAATGTAGCTGATAGCTGTCTTTCTGGAGCAGGACCTTGTTCTAATCCGGATGAATATCTTTTCTGGGATAGTATTCATCCTACTACTAGAGGCCATCAACTAATTAGTAATTTGGCTTTAGAAGCCTTAGGAGTTCCAGAACCCAGTGCAGTTTTTGGTTTAATTGCAATAGGAATAAGCGGAATTTTTCTCAAACAAAAAGTTTAATTTTATCTCACATCTTGCACCTTCGATAAAACTAGCTAATTTAGAGGGGAATACTAAATCCGGTTTATATACCCCAGTTATAACTGACTGCAAAGAACTCCCCCATCTCCCCACACTCCCCCATCTCCTCCATCTCCCCCATCTCCACCAAAACATGGTTTTATAAGTTGGACATGGTCTTATTAATCAGGGGCTAAGGATTTGAGCATATCAGTCATATTTTGCAGAATATCGCTCCGTTGTTGTTGTTCCAGGGGTCGTCTATTAGGAATGTTAGGACGTTGAAAATAGCGTTGAATCCCTTCTGTAACTTGTTCAGCGATCAAAGTTTGTAATTCTTCTTTGGCCCGTTTTCTTTGATAGTCTGCCCCTTCATGGG
>JBFRWO010000064.1:0-7230 GCA_051439625.1 Crocosphaera sp.
TAGATTGTAGATTTTTGATTTATTGTAGATTTTTGAGGGTAGATTGTAGATTTACCCATGTTTAAAAACAAGGGCTTGTTCTTACTCAATCTCCAATCTCCAATCTCCAATCTCCAATTTTTTGTCACAATTAATAAAATATCGTTAATCACTGAGGTTACCATTAATGGTTGTCAGTCGAGAGAAAACACCTACAGCACAAGAAACGTTTTTACAGATGGCTCAAGCAGCCGGCCTAAGAGGACGGTTGTTGATTACCATTGGCTTACTCATTTTAATTCGTTTTGGGATTTTTATTCCCATTCCTGGCATCGATCGCACAGAATTTGCTAGAGCTATTAGCAATAGTCCAGTTTTGGGCTTTTTAGATATTTTTACTGGTGGAGGGATTTCTACACTAGGTATTTTTGCACTGGGGATTCTACCCTTTATTAATGCTTCCATTATCATGCAGTTGTTAACCGCAGCTGTTCCTGCTTTGGAAGATTTACAGAAAAATGAAGGAGAAGCAGGAAGACGGAAAATTTCCCAAATTACCCGTTATGTGGCTGCTGGTTGGTCTGTAATCCAAAGTACCGCCATTACGGTTGGCCTACTACAGCCATATGCTTTAGGAGACCCTTTTTGGTTCGTTCCTGAAACGGTTTTGGCCTTAACTGCTGGTTCCATGTTCGTTATGTGGGTATCGGAGTTAATTACAGAGCGAGGTATCGGTAATGGAGCATCATTATTGATTTTTGTCAATATTGTGGCTAGTTTACCGAGAACTTTAGGACAAACTATCGATTATGCCCAAACTGGAGGCAGACAAGCGGCTGCACAGGTGGTTATCCTCTTGTTGGTCTTCTTGGTGATGATTGTGGGTATTGTCTTCGTTCAAGAAGGAACCCGACGCATTCCCATCATCTCAGCCCGTCGTCAAGTGGGACGTAAGCTTTACAGGGAAAGAACTAGCTATTTACCCCTAAGACTCAATCAAGGGGGTGTCATGCCCATTATTTTCGCTTCTGCTGTGTTGATTTTACCCCAATCTTTAGCAGGATTTTTTGGTAGTGAGGGACCAGTTAGTCAAGTTTTGGTACAAGTTGCCAATGCGTTGCGTCCTGGAACTTGGGTTTATGTGGGGGTTTATTCTTTACTAATCCTATTTTTTAGTTATTTCTATGCTTCTTTAATCGTTAACCCGGAAGATGTGTCGAAAAACCTCAAAAAAATGGGATCTAGTATACCTGGTCTTCGTCCAGGGGAAAAAACCAAACAATATCTCGAAGGGGTACTCAACCGTCTTACCTTTCTAGGGGCGATCTTTTTGAGTTTTGTGGCCACAGTTCCGACTTTAGTTGAAGGAGCAACCGGTGTTACCACCTTCCGAGGGTTAGGGGCAACCTCTTTACTTATTTTAGTGGGTGTAGCCATCGATACCGCTAAACAAATCCAAACCTACGTCATATCTCAACGCTATGAGGGAATGATTAAACAATAGGTTATCAGGGTTAAGGAGTCTCATTTTCCTTAACTCTATCTCATGGCAACAATAACAACAACTAACAAGAAAATTATGAGTACAGGGAAGGGATTGATTTTTTTGGGTCCCCCAGGTTCGGGAAAAGGAACCCAAGCTCAAGAATTATCAACAGAACTTAATATTCCCCACATTTCCACAGGGGAAATGTTACGAGAGGCGATCTCTAAAAAAACTCCTTTAGGACAAAAAGCTCAAGATTATGTCGATAAAGGGGAATTAGTTCCTGATGATTTATTGTTAGGGTTAATCGAAGAACGTTTAAAGGAGGAAGATGCTCAAAAAGGCTGGATCTTAGACGGATTTCCCCGTAACGTTGCTCAAGCAGAATTTTTAGATAAATTGCTCCAGAAATTAGCCAAATTTTCCGAACAAGCGATTAATCTAGACGTTCCTGATGAAGTGATTATCGATCGCTTGTTATTGCGAGGGCGAAAAGACGATAACGAAGATACAATTCGCCGTCGTTTAGAAGTTTACCGAGAAAAAACCCAACCTGTCCTAGACTATTATCGTCAACACGACAGACTTTCTTCCGTTGATGGTAACCGCGAACTGCAAGAAGTTACCAAAACACTGAAAGCAGTGCTTGCTTGAGATGGAAATTAAATTCGGTAAGAAGTCAATAGTAACAAGGAGGTTTGCTAAGATATGTAAGGGAAAGTTGACCGTGACCTCTCTTTTATGATAAAGAAGAGTCCGACCAGAACAGAAATTAATACTTTCCTAATTATACTATTTGAGGAATGAGATTGTGTCAAAACAAGACCTAATTGAAATGGAAGGAACCGTAACCGAGTCACTTCCAAACGCTATGTTTCGCGTGGATCTTGACAATGGGTTTAATGTATTAGCCCATATTTCCGGGAAGATCCGTCGTAACTATATTAAAATTCTGCCAGGCGATCGGGTTAAAGTAGAATTAACCCCCTACGATCTCACCAAAGGAAGAATTACCTATCGGCTAAAAGGGAGTAAAAAGTAAGATAGGAGGGGACTGTTAAAAAAGTCAGCATCTTGTTAACTGAATAACTAATAATCCCCTAATCGTCAACTCTGAAACCACCATTTTAGCTGACATCAACAAGCAAATTTTGCTATAATAATAAGCTTGCAGTCCTGCTGTAGAAAAATCCATGAAAGTTAGACCATCAGTCAAAAAAATGTGCGAAAAATGTCGCGTTATACGGCGGCGTGGGAGAGTCATGGTACTGTGTACTAACCCAAAACACAAGCAACGTCAGGGTTAGAATGACATCTCCCAAAAACCATAGAAACAAGAAACCAACAAGAACAAGCTAAGAGGGAAAACAAAAGTGGCAAGGATATCTGGTGTTGACCTGCCAAGAGATAAACGAGTCGAAATAGGCTTAACCTATCTGTATGGTATCGGTTTATCACGAGCTCAAGAGATTTTAGCAGAAACAGGTGTCAACCCTGACACCCGTGTGCGAGACTTAAGCGACGAAGATGTGGCCAAGCTACGGGGCTGCATCGAAGACAACTACCAAATAGAAGGGGATCTCAGACGATGGGAAGCCATGAATATCAAGCGGTTAGCTGATATCGGTACCTATCGGGGTCGTCGTCATCGTCAAGGACTTCCAGTCAGAGGACAACGGACAAGAACCAACGGTCGTACTCGTCGTGGTAGAAAGGTCACTGTCGCAGGGAAGAAAAAAGCTCCCTCCAAGAAATAATCAGCATCCATTGACTATTGATCAGTTAGAGAGACATTTTAACGAAAGATTATGGCGCGACCAACTAAAAAAGGCGGACCCAAAAAACAAAAGAAAAACGTTCCGAATGGAGTGGCTCATATTCAGTCCACTTTCAACAATACCATTATCACTATTTCCGACACCAAAGGAGATGTAGTGTCCTGGTCTTCAGCCGGTGCCAGTGGCTTTAAAGGAGCAAAAAAAGGAACCCCCTTTGCTGCTCAAACAGCAGCCGACTCAGCAGCCCGTCGAGCGATCGACCAAGGAATGCGACAAATAGAAGTAATGGTAAGCGGACCTGGAGCCGGTCGAGAAACAGCGATCCGCGCATTACAAGGGGCTGGATTAGAAATTACCCTAATTCGCGATGTTACACCCATTCCCCATAACGGCTGTCGTTCTCCAAAAAGACGAAGAGTTTAGCCAGCCTCACCCATCTTGAGCAGAGTATGAATAATTGGCGTTAGGACGGACACGAATGGTGTCTGGGAGGCTTTTGACAATGAAGGGAGGTCACTAGACGTGGCGCAGTTTCAGATTGAGTGTATAGAATCTAAGACTCAGAAAAATCAGAGTCAATATAGTAAATTTGTCCTAGAGCCGTTGGAACGGGGTCAAGGGACAACGGTTGGTAATGCCTTGAGACGGGTGTTATTAGCCAACTTAGAAGGGGCAGCAGTAACAGCCATTCGTATTGGTGGAGTAAACCACGAATTTGCCACCATTCCTGGGGTGAGAGAAGATGTCTTGGAAATCATGTTAAACATGAAAGAGATCGTCCTCAAAAGCTATACTGATCAACCCCAGATCGGTCGCTTGGTGGCCACAGGGGCGGCCCATGTCACAGCCGCCCAGTTTGAGTTACCCTCAGAAGTAGAAGTGGTTAACCCCACCCAACCCATTGCGACCTTAACCGAGGGAGCAAAACTAGAGATGGAGTTTCGCATCGAAAAAGGGGTGGGTTATGTACCAGTAGAAAGGTCTAAGGATGAACCAGCAGCCCTCGACTTTTTACAGATCGATGCGGTGTTTATGCCAGTGACCAAGGTGAATTACAGTGTTGAGAGTATTCGTGGGGAAGAAGGGGAAGCTAAAGACCGTCTCACGCTAGAAATTTGGACAAATGGGAGTTTTAACCCCAAAGAAGCCTTATCTACAGCAGCAGACGTTTTAGTAGACTTATTCAATCCCCTCAAAGACCTCAATCAACTGGAAACCGCTGTTCAAGAATACCCAGACGAAGAAAATCCTCAAAGTCAAATTCCCATCGAAGAATTACAGTTGTCTGTACGGGCTTACAATTGCTTGAAACGGGCGCAAATTAATACGGTGGCTGACTTGTTGGATTATAGTCAAGAGGATCTCTTGGAAATTAAAAACTTTGGGCAAAAATCGGCTGAAGAAGTCATTGAAGCCCTACAAAAACGTTTGGGGATTACGTTACCCCAAGAAAAAGCAAAAGCTTAATGCTTAAGCAAGCATAACTGTTCCATTACGTTAGGGAGGAAAAACAACTATGCGTCATCGGTGTCGTGTCCCCCAGTTGGGCAAACCAGCCGACCAACGAAAAGCTTTATTGCGATCGCTGGCAACAGAGTTAATTCGTCATGGTCAAATCAAAACCACAAAAACCCGTGCAAAAGCTGTTCGTTCTGAAGTAGAACGGATGATAACTTTAGCTAAAGATGGGTCATTGGCAGCTAGACGGAAAGCCATAAGTTATCTCTATGATAAAAATTTGGTTCATGCTTTATTTGCTGATGCTCCAGAACGGTACAAGAACCGTAAAGGAGGATATACCCGTATTGTAAGAACCGTTCGTCGTCGGGGAGACAATGCGGAAATGGCCATTATTGAGTTAACGTAAGCTCTGGCAACGGTAAGACGGTTTGTCTATGGAAAGTTTAAAAGAACACCCCGACCAAAAACGAGTTGCCCTGGTGATCCAGTATCAGGGAAGTCGTTTTCATGGTTGGCAAAGACAAACTAACCAGCGAACCGTTCAAGAAGACATCGAAACAGCCATTGCTGAGGTTTTAGGCTATCATACTCCTATTCATGGAGCAGGCCGAACCGATGCTGGCGTTCATGCTGCGGCTCAAGTAGGCCATTTCGACTATGTTAGTCCCATTCCTCCCCAACGATGGGCAGATATTTTGAACCAGAGACTGCCTGAAGATATCTTAATTCGAGGCTCACAGGCAGTTACTTCGACTTGGCACGCACGATTTTCGGCCCTGTGGCGACGTTATCGTTATAGCTTTTATACCGATAAATGCCCAAATTTGTTTGTTAGGCCCTTTAGTTGGCACTATTATTATGAGCCTCTAGACGTGGAATTAATGCAAAAAGCGTTAAATCCTCTGTTGGGTAAACACCATCTAGCGGCCTTTCGTCGTGCCGGTTCCCAGCGTCATCATTCCTGGGTGGAAGTCCAAGATACTCAATGTTATCGTCAAGGATCTTTTATTCATTTAGAAATCCAAGCCAACGGGTTTTTATACGGAATGGTACGGTTATTGGTGGGAATGTTAGTAGAAGTGGGCAGTGGTAAGCGATCGCTACACAATTTTACCGACATTTGGCAAAACCAACGCCGTGAACAAGTTAAATATTCTGCCCCGGCTAAGGGTTTATGTTTATTAAGAGTGGGTTATCCCGATTTTCCCCTATCTTCTCATCTTTGGTTTGATACTCAACCTTTATTTTGTTTTCGGGGGAATAGGGAAAATGTCAGCGCAGTTATGGAGTAGTTTTGCTCTTCTGCCTTAAAAAACCACTCTAGTTAATCTTTTACTTTATGTGTTATCCATGACTAAAACAATTACACCATCACCAGAAATAATTGACAAGAAATGGTACGTCATTGACGCAACGGATCAGCGTTTAGGACGACTCGCTTGCGAAGTGGCCAAAATTTTACGGGGCAAAAATAAGCCGGTCTATACTCCTCATATGGATACAGGGGATTTTGTGATCGTTATTAATGCTGATAAAGTAGTGGTCACCGGTCGCAAAAGCTCTCAAAAATTATATCGTCGTCACTCCGGAAGACCCGGGGGAATGAAGGTAGAAACCTTTGAGAAGCTACAACAACGCATTCCTGAGCGTATTGTAGAAAAAGCGGTTAAAGGGATGTTACCGAAAAACGCTTTGGGTCGTCAACTGTTCACTAAGTTGAAAGTGTATCCAGGGCAAAACCATCCTCACCAAGCTCAAAAACCCGAAGAATTAACCTTAAACACTATTCCCAAAGGAGATAAATAATGGAAGGAACCGAAAATAAAGATAAAGTAGTTTATTGGGGAACCGGTCGCCGTAAATCATCAGTGGCCAGAGTCCGTCTTGTTCCTGGTAGTGGCGAAATTGTCGTTAACAAAAAACCAGGTAATATCTACTTCAACCGCATCCCTAGCTATCTGCAAAACATCAAAGCTCCTCTAGAGACGTTAGGATTAGAAAGTGACTATGATATTCTGGTCAATGCTCATGGTGGTGGTTTAACCGGTCAATCGGATGCTATTAAACTGGGTGTAGCTAGAGCTTTATGTGAGTTAGCCCCCGAAAACCGTCCTCCCCTCAAAGCAGAAGGTTATTTAACCCGTGATCCTCGTGCTAAGGAACGGAAAAAATATGGGTTACACAAGGCGCGTAAAGCTCCTCAATACTCTAAACGATAAATTTAATAAGGAGACAAAAATTATGGCAAAACCTGAGATTCATCCGACTTGGTATCCTGAGGCAAAGGTTATTTGTAACGGGGAAGTAGTGATGACTGTGGGATCGACTCAACCTGAGATTCATGTTGAAGTTTGGTCTGGTAATCATCCTTTCTACACGGGAACCCAGAAGATTATTGATACAGAGGGACGGGTAGATCGTTTCCAAAAACGTTACGCTATGATTGGCAAAAAAAGCAAGAAAAAAGCAGCCGAAACAGATGCTTCCGACAAATAGCGAATCAAGTCGATTATATGACCCAGCAGA
>JBFRWO010000065.1:0-3260 GCA_051439625.1 Crocosphaera sp.
GAATTTCAAATGGGCGATACTGGATTTGAACCAGTGACAGCCTGCTTGTAAGGCAGGAGCTCTACCGCTGAGCTAATCGCCCTAACTCACGCTTTGCTATCATAACACATCTACAAAAAAAGGCCAAGTCTTTTTGGTTATCTTTTTCCAGGATACTTCAGAAAAAATAAACGTCTAGGAATGAATAGTGTTGAGTGATGACTGATAATCATGCCTTCTGGCCGTACTCATGATCGCATTACCTATCTTAGTTTACCGCCCTTAGCAGTTATAACCTATATCCTCACTGGTCGAGGAGAATGGCTATTATGGTTCAGTGGTGCGTATTTATTCAGTGGGTTGATGTTTGGGCCTGACTTGGATATTTATTCCGTACAATACAAACGTTGGGGTATTATACGCTGGATATGGTTGCCTTATCAATCTTGTTTAAAACATCGTTCTTTTTTCTCTCATGGGGTGATTGTGGGAACGGTGATCAGAGTTATTTATCTTTTCACTATTGTTTTAATTGTAGCCATTTTTGTCGTTGCGATCACTCAATTAATTTGGGGTTTTAATTGGAATTGGCGTAATTTTGCTGAAAATAGCTTTAAATTACTAAAAAACGTCTATTTAGGGGAAACCGTTGTTACCTTTATTGGATTAGAATTAGGAGCCATGAGTCATAGTATAAGTGATGTTATTGTTAGTCATTTTAAACGCTCTCATAAAAAGCCCAAAAAACCTAGTTCTAGGCGCAAAAAATAGTAGTCAAGATTAAGATATTAGATTTATCTTGCTTATTACGTAGAATTGCGTTAATTTCTATAAACAACCTCCATCGCCTTACGTTGGGCTGGATCAATAATGGTTAAGAGAAAGCCCTCAAGTATTGATTCACAACTTTAATAAATCCATTCATTAGCTAAACGGTAAAAAACGATGAAAAACGCTCAATTATTGACAAAAATCGGGGGGGGGGTAGCCTAATTGCCCTTCTTTCTCTAGCTGCTGTCCCAAAAGCTCAAGCAGCGATTGTAATCACTGGTGAGGAAACAGGTGGTAACGTTGTTTTTTCCTACTCAGGTTCTATCGACACCACTGGACTTGGGATTGTTACATCTCAAACTTTGGGTACTGATGTACTTATACCAACTTCAAGCGGAGCCGGTGGAACTGCATTTATATCAAATTCTGGCGCCAGCATCGCTAACCTCTTTAATAATATTCTAATAACTGGGCCTTCAGGTTTTGGTACTGGTGGACCAAACACCTCTGGTACTCCTCTAGGTGATACTTTTGGGTTTATTTTTACTGGTACTGATTCCCTAAATCCGCGACTTGTTGTGCCTAATAATTACTCGTCTGGAGATTCTATTAGTGGTTCTTTAACTTTTAATGGGGCAACCTTTGCTAGTTTAGGGGTAGATGATAGTCAAACCTTTGTCTGGACACTGGATGCGAATAATGACACCGTTACTCTGCAATTTGGGGAAGAACAACCTCAAACCACTCCCGAATCTTCTGCATTACTGGGTTTATTAGCATTCGGTGGCCTAGGACTACTTTCTCGTAAGAAAAAGCAATCATAAGATTCTGCAACTAATCATTAATAAAATTTATTACTGTGTGAGGGTTGAATGTGAATCGTTTAACCCTTTGTTTTATGCGTTACAGGTTTCTTGTCTATCGAGATATGGTTATGTGATAAAAAATACCCGACAAAAGAAATTTTATCGGGTAAAATCAACAAAAAATTACTAATTTTTTTACCATTTCAACAGATTAAATTGTTCCATATCTGTTGTTTCACGGTTACGATAGATAGTTAAGACAATAGCCAACCCTACCGCAGCTTCTGCTGCTGCTACAGTAATCACAAATATGGTGAAAATTTGACCTTTAATACCCACTGGATCTAGAAAATTAGAAAATCCCATTAAGTTGAGATTAACTGCATTTAACAGCAATTCAATAGACATTAAAACTCGTACCGCATTGCGACTGGTAACTAATCCATAAATTCCGATACAGAAAAGGGCGGCAGCAAGCAATAAACAAAACTCTAACTTTATTTCCATAACACCTCAATTTTTGAACAAAAAACTAACAGTAAAATTAAACTTTCTACAACTCAGATGATTGAGAAGCCGACAATTCCCGTGCTTCTAATTCACTCAATTTTTCTGGTAATTGTAATGAAGTAACAACCCCATCTTCCGTGGGTAAAGTATCAGGAATAAAGTCACGACGTGCTAAGACAATCGCCCCAACCATTGCCATTAATAAGAGTACAGAAGCTAACTCGAAAGGCAAGAGAAAATCACTAAAGAAATGTTTACCAATTTCTACAACTGTATTTTCAATTAACTCAGGTGCATTAGTTTCGATAGACCAAGGTGTAATTAACACCATTGTTGCTAATAAGGCAAAAAGTCCAACACAAACTAAAGCAGTTGCCCCTCCACGTATCCAGCGTCTAGGTAACTTTGAATAATCTTGTTTTTTATTGACCAACATGATAGCAAACAAGATTAAAACATTGACTGCACCGACATAAACTAAGACCTGTGCAGCCGCAACAAAATCAGCATTCAACAGGATATAAATTCCCGAAATACTGATAAATACGCCTCCTAATAAGAAAGCAGAATAAACAATATTTTCCAGCAAGACTACACCTAAAGCAGTGATAACAACCAATGCTGCTAAGATGGCAAAGGAAACAATTTGAACTCCTTCCGCTAAATTCACGCTTATTGATTCTCCTTTTTTCAGTGAATGATTGATATAGCTGTAACAAAAGCATCCTGTTTGTACAGGCTAGAAGCCAATGTTACTTTACTTGAGAGTTGACAAAAAATTGTTTGTTTTTTGCACAATTTTCCGTCAACTTTCCCTTATTTAAGAAGAAGATTTTGCTTCTTCAATAATTTCTTCGGGACGTTTACCGGGTCGTTGACTTCCCTCTGGTAAATCATGGGGGTCAAGTACACCTTTAGGTAAATAATTTAACTCTCGTAACGGTGTTACCATGGGATCTTCAGTCACTTTATAAGGTAAGCGTCCCAAGGCTACGTTATCGTAATTTAACTCATGGCGATCGTAAGTTGCAAGTTCGTATTCTTCTGTCATCGATAAACAATTGGTGGGACAATATTCCACACAATTACCGCAGAAAATACAAACCCCAAAATCAATACTATAGTGCTTGAGTTCTTTCTTTTTACTAGCCTTATTAAATTCCCAATCAACCACAGGAAGATTAATGGGACAGA
>JBFRWO010000066.1:0-3947 GCA_051439625.1 Crocosphaera sp.
ATCAAGAAATTACAGCTACGGAAGTTATTAAGCAGTTTCTTGATAATATTGAACAGCAAAACCCCCGATTAAACTGTTTTACAACTATTCTTAAAGATCAGGCTTTTGAACAAGCAAAAAATATCGAAGATAAAATAGCAAAAGGAGAAAATTCGGGACTCTTAACCGGGGTTCCTTTTGCAGTAAAAAATCTTTTTGATATCGAAGGAATTATAACATTAGCTGGCTCAAAAATAAATAAAGAAAATTCACCAGCAACAGCAGATGCAGCAGCAATTAAAAAATTAAAAGCAGCAGGAGCGATATTAGTTGGTGCTTTAAATATGGATGAATATGCCTATGGTTTTGTGACGGAAAATAGTCACTATGGGGCAACTCCTAACCCTCGTGATTTAAGCAGAATTTCGGGAGGTTCTTCTGGTGGTTCTGCTGCTGCGGTTGCTGCTAGTTTAGTTCCCTTTTCTTTGGGATCAGATACAAATGGCTCGGTTAGAGTTCCTGCTGCTTTATGTGGTGTTTTGGGCTTAAAACCGACTTATGGTAGGTTATCTAGGGCCGGTACTGTTTTATTTTCTAATAGTTTAGATCATATCGGTGGCTTTACTCGAACTGTGAGAGATATGGCAGCTATTTTTGATGTTTTACAGGGTCAAGATCAAGATGATCCTGTTTGTACTTCTTTGTCTCCTCAATTGTGTTTTGATAAGCTAGATGATGGCATTGATAATTTAAAAATTGCTGTAGCAGGAGACTATTTTAAAGAAGGGGCAGAAACAGCAGCATTAGAAGTGGTTGAAACCATCAGTAAACTGTTAAATACTAAGGAAATAATTAGTATTCCCGAAGCACATCGAGCGAGGGCAGCAGCTTATATCATTACAGCTTGTGAAGGGTCTAACTTTCATTTAAAAAATTTGCGATCGCGTCCTCAAGATTTTGATCCAGCGACGAGAGATCGCTTTTTAGCAGGGGCGTTTATTCCGAATACTTGGTATATACAAGCGCAAAGGTTTCGTCGTTGGTATCGAGATCAAGTTAAAGAAATTTTCCAAAAAGTTGATGTTATTATTGCCCCAACAACTCCTTGCGTTGCTACGACCTTAGGACAAGAAAAAATGACTATTAATGGAGAAGAAATATTAATCCGTCCCAACTTAGGCCGCTTTACTCAACCCTTATCTTTTATTGGCCTACCTGTGTTATCTTTTCCCATTTTAAGACCTAATAAGTTACCCTTGGGAATACAATTAATTGCTGCACCCTATCAAGAGTTAAAAATTTTACAAGTGGCAGCTTTTTTAGAAGAAAAGTTAAATACAGTTGACAGAAATATGTCTAAAACGGATACAAAATAAAATATGGAGAACAGCATATAAACATATTTAGTATAATTGGTCAATATAAGAACAAATGTGTTTAAGTTCACTATTAGTATATACGTTCAAAATCGAAGAAAAAAGAGATAAAAAGAGACTATCAGTTAGAAGACTTTAACGAAGTTATAGTAGTTACAAACCCCTGTTTTAGAGCCAAATATACTATAGCCCAATTATCAGTCTTTACGATCATACCATAAAGCCGAAACTTCGTTGACTATTGAGAGTAATTCTCATACTTTTCTTAAGAAAAATTTAATACTACTTTTAAACTTTTAAACTTTTTAAACAGTATTAATAGGTTTAACTTATGTCCAACGACGGAAGAAAGTATTTTCTTCCCACACTTTAGCGGTTAAAGTTTCTATCTCAGACAGTTGTGAAGGGTTGAGGGTTTGAAACTGAGATGCGACTTGAACATTGCTTTGTAACTGTTCTACAGATTCAGCAATTAGCTGCTGTATCAAAGTAACGAATCCCTAGTTTTAAGGCTTCCTCAATTAATGCGATCGCTTCTTTTTCTTGTCCATATTTAGATAAAGGAGTTTGTCCTGCACCCCCTAAACCTAAGATGGGAACAGACACTCCAGTATTGCCTAAAATGCGATCGGGTAAAGGTTCAAGAGGAGAAAACATAACTTCTTCAACAGTTTCGGATTGATTAATGTTTTGACAAGCAACAGTCCCCAAGAGACTCATTCCTGCTAATAGAAAATTACGACGGGTTTTAAAAGAAATCATGGTCATTTATTAATAGATTTTAAGATGGAATCGGAGCCACTTAAATCTAATATAAGATGGAGATATAAGAGAGTTGCTCTTCAGAAGAGAAATATTAATATTTTTCTCTGTAAATGTTTGAGCGTTAGTCCCTTTCGTCGTGTTCAATGGTGGTAAAGATGAGCATGGGGAAGTTTATGAAGGCAGTTTTAACAGGTTTAGGAACAGGTTTGTGTTTAATGAGCCTCATAGCAGCAGTAGATGATAAGGATGAGTGGTTGTGGGAAGCTTTTGGCGCAGGAGTAGGTTTAGATTTAGTTACATTCTCTATCGTGCAGGAAATAGAGGATAGAAGAACATACTGGCTTTTGTACCAAAGCGATAACAAGAGAATGAAAATGCTCAGTGACCATAAAAATCTTGAGTCGAGCTTGTTGCCAATTATCAAGGAAAATTTAGATAAAGAAAGAGAGGTTCTTAATGGTGATTCTGACTTTTGAATAACTTAAACGGAGGTGATAATAATGTTTCTCAAAAACATCGATGAATAAAAACTTTGAGTCAATGAAAGAGTTAATTTCCGACAATCAAAAATCGATAAATGACAACTATCAGTTAATTTCCAACAGTCAAAAATCGATAAATGACAAGCTTGACAACATAAAGAACCTTCTTAAACATTCTCCTAAAGATGGTTCTAGACAACGTGGTAACTCATCATCATCTCAAGAAAAATCAATGGCCAACGGAAAAGCTTAATACCGATCAAGAAAGATTATTTATAATCAAAGGGATATACTTAGACTACTTATACGTATGACCAACTCGGTTAACCCTGCCACTGGAAACCTTTGGGACTTAGACTGGTATCGTCCCCAACATCAGCAAGATAGCGATACTTTAGAACAACTGGGATTTATTCCAGGATTAAAAGAAATACTCATGCTGCGTCAAGTGCATGGCTTAGAACATGGTACTGTCTGGGTACTCAGCGAAACGAGACAAGGATTACAAGACAACGAAAATTTAGGGGGTTTATCCACTCCCAATGGCTTCTATCTCTACGGAGAAGTTAACCATTTAGACTTACAAAAAGCCGTTAGTAAAGCCTTACAAAGGTTTCGGGCCGGAGTTTGGAACTTAGCAGTACATCCCCGTTGCGGTACCAATATGTCCGTCAATATGTTGTTAACCACCAGCTTTGCACTGGGAACTCATTTTTTATTGCCCAAAGGACCCATAGAACAAGCTTTAGGCTTACTATTGGCAACCTCAACCGCATCACAACTCTCCCCCGACTTGGGTATCTTGGCACAAAAATATGTGACCACCGCTATTCCCTTCAATTTAGAACTGGTTCAAATTGCCCGAACCCGTGATTTTTCAGGACATCCAGCCTATTTTGTTGAATTAGCCTGGCGAGACTCGTAATAAAACTTAAACTTTTATAGTAGCAAGGTGTTGCGATCCAATAGTAGGCTTTTATAGATAAGGACTTTTTTCCTTCCCTTTGAATATTCATTTATTAAGGACAATACCTATGGTCAAGCGTGGAGACAAAGTTAGAATCAAGCGTAAAGAGTCTTACTGGTACAACGACATCGGTACTGTGGCCACTGTCGATAAAGCTGGTATTCTCTATCCTGTCGTCGTTCGTTTCACTAAAGTCAATTACAACGGCTTTAGCGGTAGTGCTACTGGAGTTAATACCAATAACTTCGCAGAAAACGAACTGGAAGTCGTTTCCTAAGTATTTTTAGGGTTAACTGGATCAATGCCAGAACTTCCTGAAGTCGAAACGGTTTGCCGAGGGTTAAATCAATTGACCTTTGGGCAAACCATTCTTGGTGG
>JBFRWO010000067.1:0-7677 GCA_051439625.1 Crocosphaera sp.
TGATCGCTGAGGTGGTTTTCGCATTTTAATGGCTATTAACACTGATCTAACTGAATTACCATTAGTTTTTTTCGTCAATGAATGGTGGGCTTGTGCTAGTGAAATTTTTGCTGGGGCCCTCAAAGAAAACGGCCGCGCTACGGTGGTAGGGACTAGCACCTATGGTAAAGGTACAGTACAGTCTGTTCATAATCTTTCCGATGGTTCGGGTTTAGCAGTAACCATCGCCCGTTATTATCCCCCCAGTGGCACGGATATCAACCAGAAAGGCATTAGTCCTAATGTTTATTTAGAATTGACCATGGAGCAAGAAGTTCGCCTCAAAAACGATCCTAGCTTGATGGGAACGGATGCTGATCCTCACTATACACGGGCTGTTTCCATTCTAAAAGGTAGCAGTCAACCTATTTCTTCCCCTGCCACTCCTAAACCAGTTGGCCTGCGTTGGGAAGAGTTACAAGAAACTATCAAAGATCCTAATCCCCGTTGGGAAAGAATGCAGGAAACAGTCAATTAAGGATAAAAACAATATTCAGCAATTGATATGATTAGGGGTAGATATTAACATCATGCCCTTTTTTCATATCTTTAGGTGTCATTTTAGTCTATAGCACTACTATCCATAGCAATTTTCAACTAAACTCTCTGATACCGCATCCCTGGTAACTGAGTAACTAATCCTTCTAACTCCAGTTGTAATAACCCTCCTGATACCTGGGGAGTGGGTAAACCGGTTTTTTCCACAATCACATCAAAAGGGGTTGCTTCTGTAGCAATAGATTGAAATATTTTTAATAACTCAGGGTCTAACTGCGGTAAAGCTTCTTTTTTTTCAACTTTTTCCACCTTCTCTACATCAAATAAAGATAACTGTTTACCCTGATCTAATTCAGGAATAGCACCCAACATATCTAATAATTCATCCTCTCTGAGAATCATTTCCGCGCCATGATGAATTAATCTTAAACATCCTCTCGCTTGCGCAATATCAGGGGAGTTAGGCAACGTATAAACATCTCTGCAAAACTCGTTAGCGTATCGTGCCGTAATTAAGGCCCCAGACCTTTCGGGTGCTTCCATCACCAAAACTGCGCGACTTAAACCTGCAATAATGCGATTTCTGGAGGGAAAATGACGACGATCGCCTGGAGTCCCAGCAGGATATTCACTAATGATTAAACCTCGTTTTTGTAAGTCTCGATGCAACTGACGGTGATGACTGGGATAAACCACATCTATCCCCGTGCCTAACACGGCGATCGTCCTGCCACCTGCTTCTAAGCAAGCTTGATGGGCAATACCATCGATCCCTGCGGCCATTCCTGAAACAATCGTAAACCCGTGTTTAACCAAAGCGATCGCAATTTTACGGGTCCAACGACGACCATGATCCGTGGGGTGACGAGTGCCAACAATACCGACAATGGGAGCATTACCTTGATTTTCTAATAAATTGACCTGTCCTTGATAATAAAGCAAAGGAGGAGGACTGGGAATTTCTAATAATAAACGGGGATAATTATCATCGTTAGGGGTCCAAAATTGAGGATTTTCTTGTAAATGTTTCTGTAATAATTCGGAGGGGTTGAGTTGCGATCGCTGTTGTTCAATGGTTTTAAGTAATTTTGCTCCAATACCTTCTATTTTTCCTAATGCTTGTCTAGGTGTATTCCAGGCAGTTTCTAGGCTACCAAACTCTGTCCAAACCCTTTTTAATAAGATGGGTCCAACTCCAGATATTTTTGACCAAGCTAACCAATAAGCTGATTCTTGTTGCAATGTTTTCTCCTCATAAAGCTATTGATAAATTCAGAAATAGTCATAATTTTTTCACTCTTCTAAAAATCATGTCTATGGTATTTGAATAAAGTTAACTATCATTCAATCATCTTCAATAATACCTTGATATTCCCGTATTTTAACGGGACTTATTCTAATGTTTAAATCCATAGCATTAACCCCCATTCCTGATACAGTTTCAAAGAAACGTTCTTTAGTTGAATCTAAATGTTCATCTGTTAATAACCCTTGTGGTGCGTTAACCAAAATAGTGACGTAAGCGGTACTACCTTTCATATTCACACCGAGATAACGAACTTGAGTCATTTTCCAAATTTCAGGGCTATCTCGTCTCATGTGATTCATTTCTAAACTAAGACGATTAGAAACCAAAAATTCTCGTAGGGAGTTGCTCAAGGGACCGGATAAAATTCCCATAATTAATAACCAAATCAAAATGGTTTGAAATGACTTTTTAAAACTGCCATAGGATTGAGATAAGAAGACTAAACAAGCAGTAAAAGTAATCCCTGCCAAATTAGCCATAAACAGCAAAAAAGCTCCGGTGGATACATTGAGATTAGTAATAGAAAGTCGACCAATACCGGCAGCTAATTCACCCCCTATTCCTAAGCCAATTCCTACTACACATAAAGGTGGAACCAAAGCAACAGCAATAGCCACTCCAGCAATGGAACTGCCAATACTTTGACGGGTTAAAGAAAAGGAACCGGCAGCACCAGCAACTATGGCAATACCTAAATCAATTAAGTTCGGAGAAGTTCGCGCGACAACTTCCGATCCGACAACACTAATAGGCATTAAAAAACTAATCCAATAAGAGACTAAAATTACTGCTAAAACTCCTAAAAATACTGTTATCATTGAACGCTTATATAATTTCCAATTGGCGGTAACAATAGCAAAGGCCATGCTTAAAATAGGGTTCATTAAAGGTGCAACAATCATTGCTCCAATAATAACGGCGGGACTATTGGATAAAAGTCCTAAAGTTGCTAATAATGTGGCACAAATTAATAATAAAAAGAAACCAAAAGAAGGAATAGATGCTACTTCACGAGCATGAGCTATTTCTACTTCAGGAACTGGATCTTCTAGATAAATTCGCCAACTTGCTGTTAAGGCTTTCCAGAAAATCCAAAGTTTACGAAATAGAGTAATTTTTAACAGTGATTGTAATAATTTGTGGCGTTTTTTCATAAAATTTTTAGGGTTGCTTAGGTTTGTTTATAACACGAGGATTATATTTTATCTTAATTTACCTTATTGTGTAAAAATGTTTAAACTAAGTTAAACTTAATAGTAATGAATTGTAATAATTGTATCAAGGAATGATTATGACCAATACACCAAAAATTTTAGCTCTTGATTTTGATGGAGTTATTTGTAATGGGTTAAAGGAATATTTCCAAACTACCGTAAGAACTTATCAAAAAATATGGAAAGATTCTTCTGGAAATGATTTGGAAATATGGGCAAATTCTTTTTATAAATTACGTCCTGTAATTGAAACAGGGTGGGAAATGCCTATTTTATTACGAGCATTAGTATTAGACTATGAACAAGAAAATATTGCGAGTAACTGGCATAATATTTGTTCGGAAATTGTTGAACAAGAAAACTTAAATAAACAGCAAGTAATGTCGCAACTTGATGGGGTAAGAGATCATTGGATTAAAACAGATTTAGAGCGCTGGTTAGGGTTACATGAATTTTATCCAGGTGTGTTAGAAAAGTTGGGTAAACTGTTAGATTCTTCTACGCTTTTATATATTGTTACAACCAAAGAAGGAAGATTTGTTAAACAGCTTTTAAAACAACAAAATTTATCTTTTCCTGAAGAGCATATTTTTGGCAAGGAAGTTAAACAACCAAAGTATGATACGTTACGTCAAATACTACAAATTAATCAAGAAAATCCTAATAATTTATGGTTTATTGAAGATTTATTGAAAACTTTAAAGAAAGTACAAAGTCAAGCTGATTTAATAGAAATTAAACTATTTTTAGCTAACTGGGGATATAATACGACACAACACCATCAATTAGTTCAGCAAGATCATACTATTTCTTTGCTTTCTTTAGATACCTTTTCTCAAGATTTTTCAAAATGGATTGATTCTTTCTAGTTTTATTCTCAAATAATCCATCCTAATACCTAGTTTTATTGAAAAGACATTAAGTGTCATTGAAAATAGCAAAAATAAACCCATTAAACAATCTAAAGTAATCTTAAACGTGGTGATCACTATAGCTATTTAATGGGTATTCTATTTCGGAAATATTGGATAATTGTACTTAAAAAAGCCCGTTAAAACTTTTTGAGACAGATATCTCTAGTTTCTGGCCTTCGCTCCCCAATTACACGTACCCTTATATGAATATCTGGGACAACAGGTAACCTTTGTTCTACTGGTATCTCCAACATCAACTAAGTAATAACCGTCATCGAAACTTTTTCTTATATCCTTTCCAGGTTTGTCAAATTTGAGGACAATTCCTCCAACCTCACACCCTTGATAAATTTGAAATCTACTTGAATCAACAGTTTTGACTTTTATACAGCTTGGTACTGGAACACGATCACTCTTACCACAGTCATCAGCTAAGGCTGGTGATGAATTTAACAGAAACATCATACCCAGAACACAGATAAAACAGGCTAGTGATTTTAAAAATGAGACATAAAACGTCATCCCATTGTTCTCCTTTTTAAATTTATCACCTCACACTAGAGTAAAAACGAGGTGTTGTCAAATTGAAGGGGTAGTGACAGAAAAGTATTGATCAAGTATCCTTTATATATAATTATAACTTATACAAAATTACAATAACAAAGAAAATAAAAATATTTGCCTCTTGTTACATTTCTCAATGTGTGATAATTATTATCAATAAGCAACGAGTTTACGGGCTTGTGGTATGATATTAGAGATTGATAATCGTGGCTTAGTATATCTGCTTTTAAAACAAGTCTGAATATTCCTATTATTCCGTTGCTGGAAACTGCAAACTATCTCAAAATAAGGGTTATTAGGGAAAATATAGGAACTTTTTTGAGCAATTGTACTAAATTTGAGTAAACGAATGTAAAGCAGAACTTGACAAAATGCACAAAATAAGCTTTGTGGTGGTTCCCATGGCCGTTGAACCCTACTGAGAGTAATATATAGCAATCAGGTTTCAGTGATAAAGGATTTAACACTGTTAAACCCCTACAAATAACTTTTGTATGGACATAATATTATTATGTCCTAATCTGTTTTCATGTATCATTCGGTGATTGCTATATTATTGGTCGTTTTCTGTATAGTTACAAAAAATATCTATGCCTACTTTTAATATCCATAATACTATAATTGTGGCTAAACCTGTGTCTAGAGGTAACTGACATTTCTCGATAATAGATACAATAATTCCTGTAATAATAGCGGTTTGTTTTGGGTTTTTACGTAAGGTTTGAATTTCGCTTTTTAAACTATCATTTTCATTACAAATTTCTTTACGTAGAATATTTAATGTTACTTCCCATAAGGATTTATTTCCATATTGAATAGTTCCATTTTTCTCTTTAAATAACTCATTGAAAGCTGTTTCTATATCTCCATTTTCTGTCAAAATCATTTCAAATGCTGTTTCTGTTGCTTCATCTTTTGGCCATTGTTCTTGCCAATATTCTATGTCTAATAAGCTTAATTTTGTGGTCATAATTAATTTTATTGTATTGTAGGGTGGGCATTGCCCATCTTATTGTTTATTATATATCAAAGGTAGGTTGGGTTGAGGAACGAAACCCAACAATCAAACCCATCAATTAATTGAAATTATTATGTCATTAATTATCATACGAGAAGAAGGGAAAACAGAAACAGGATTTTATGCACGTTTAATTATTAATAATAAGGAATATTCTATTACAGTTTCAGATCCTTTTACAATGCAAGATGAAACCATTTTAGAATGGTATTTTGAGGGGTGGTTAGTGACTCCCATGTTAAACACAGAAACTGCTAAAAAAGCGGCAGATAGTGTTAATAAGTATGGGTTATCTTTATTTGAACAGGTTTTTAAACAAGATTTTGATCTTTATAGTGATTACCGTCAACTAAGACCTAAAATAAATGAGATCGCTTTTGAAATTAAAAGTAAAACTCCTGAGTTTCAAGCATTACACTGGGAAGCGATGAAAGATCCTGATTTGTCTCGGCCTTTTGCAGTAAATTGTTTGATGACTCGTCGTTTAATTAATCCCATTAATATTGATATTGATATTCCTGTTTCTCCTGTTATCAATTTATTAGCAGTGATTGCTCGACCTGATGAAGATAGTGATGTGGGTTATCGGACAATTTCCCGTCCTTTGGTAGAGTTAATTGAACAAGGAAATCTGAGGGTTAATCTGGATATTTTACGTCCTGGTACTTATGAAAGTTTATGTAAGCATTTGGAAGAAAAAGGTAGTAACTATTATCATATTATTCATTTTGATCTACATGGTGGGTTGATGAGTTATAAGCAGTTTCAAGATGGAGTTGAAAAGAGTCGTTATTTTTATCAACGGGGTTATGGTTTAGAGGATTTAGAAGCTTATGATGGGGTGAAAGCGTTTCTTTTTTTTGAAGGGGAAAATAAAGGGAAAGCGGTTCCTGTAGAAGCAGCAGAGTTGACTGCTTTATTAACTGGTAAAAATATTCCTGTTTGTATTCTTAATGCTTGTCAATCTGGGAAACAAATTAGGCTTGACAAAACGGAAGAAATGGACGAAAATAAAGTTACTGTGGGAAAAGGTGCGCGCCTACAGTATAGTAATGAAACCAGTTTAAGTAGTCGTTTGTTACAAGCAGGAATGCAGATGGTTGTGGGGATGTCATATTCTGTGACTGTTTCTGCTGCAAAGCTTATGATGAAAGAGTTGTATGGACAGTTATTTAACAATCAACCCATTGCTCAAGCGATACGGTTAAGTCGTTTGGAGTTATATAAAAATAAACAGAGACAAGCTTATTTCAACGAGATTATTGATCTCGAAGACTGGTTACTTCCCGTGGTGTATAACAATCAACCCGTTAACTTTAATTTACGGGAGATGACACCACAAGAAACAGAAAAATATTACAGCGACTTAGAACAATTATATCGTTTCCCTTTACCTATTTATGGTTTCGTGGGACGGGACTTAGAGATACTGAAAATAGAAAAGTCTTTGTTGAAACATAATGTCTTGTTATTACAGGGAATGGGAGGAACCGGAAAGACTACTTTATTGAACTATTTACGGGAATGGTGGACAAAAACCCATTATGTGGACAAGATATTTTACTTCGGATACGATGAGACAGCTTGGACAGTGGAACAGATTATATTTAACATGGGACAGCAGTTATATGATAAGTATAAGTTTGCTACATTCCAAGCAATGGGAGACGCTGCAAAATTAGGAAAATTGATTACAGACTTAAGATCCCATGATCATGTTTTAATTTTAGACAACTTAGAATCAGTCACGGGACAACCTTTAGCCATACAAAATACCTTAGATAAAGATGAACAGCAAAAACTAAAACATCTCTTACAACGGTTGAAGGGAGGAAAGACAAAAATAGTTTTAGGATCTCGTAGTGATGAAAGTTGGTTAAAAGATGTTTATACCAACAACAATATTATCTATAGTTATCCCTTACAGGGGTTAGATAAGGAGTCAAGAACCGAACTTGCAGAAAAAATACTGGATGCAATGATTCCTAACCCCAAAAAACGAGAGAAGGTGAAAGCAGATGATAATTTTGAACGGTTAATGAAGCTTTTAGCAGGATATCCTTTGGCCATGGAAGTTGTCTTAGGAAACTTGAAAACCCAAACCCCAGAAGAAATATTAAA
>JBFRWO010000068.1:0-17896 GCA_051439625.1 Crocosphaera sp.
CCATTTATTTACTCCATTCTTTGATAATTCATGAATTAGACAACAATAATTATGGTTTATTTTCTCTTCAAAATTTTCTTCACTTGTTGCAATATTTGTGTTTTGAGTCCTGTTTCTGTTTTAATTAATTCTGCATCGTCTGGTGCAGTTTCTCCGAGATAACGATAGTGTTTCCAAATATCCCAATAGGGACACCCTGGTTTAATTTTAATTCCTGCCCAATGTAAATAATGAAGAGTTTGATTATTATTTGGATCAATTAATTCATACCCTTCTTGTCGAAAATGACCTGTTCCTGCCCAGTTTCCAGGGTTTTTATCTGCTTCATGGGCTAAATTAAATCTCCGTTCAATATTCTTTAAAATCATATAGTTAATAATCGGTTGATCGGAGGTTTTATAGGTAAAGTCAAAGTAATCAATATTAGCTGCACATTCTTCAAAGATTTGATAAATTTTTTCTTCAGAGATTAACCCTTTTTTTGATGCCCAAAATCCGCCATTAAACATCCCCCTAAGTTCACTTTCTGTGAAAACTTTATCATCGATTATTTTTTGAGAAAAAACATTTTTAATTCCTGCCTTATGCTGATAATCATAACAAATAAAATCGTAATCAGTAAAATAGTCTAAATCATCAACTATTTTTTTAAAGACAACAATATCGGTGTCAATATAGAGGAATTCATCAAATTCACCAAACCAACAAGCTTGTTTCCGAAATTGATTAGGACGGGCAAAAAAATCTTCTCCAAAAATACTTTGTAATTTGATAGATAACCTTTCTATAAAGTCTAAGTCTGGATAAACTGTTACGCCAAAATCTTCATTTAATTTCCTGGCAATAACTTGGTAATTATTATCGTAAGGAATGAGAACAACTGGCGTATTTTTATCATAAAATCGAATACTTTTTAAGAGGGCGATCGCTTGTTCAATAACTTTATCGTTAGCTGTAATATAAATACCACGGGTCATAATTTTTTCCTCTATTAATTTAGTCCTAATTTTTTAAGTATTTTTTGGGTTACAGTAGGCTTTTGTTGATAATATACAGCTTTTTGGGTAAATTTTGGTAAATTTTCTGGTTGATGATAATAACGATAATAGAGGAAAATATCCCGATAGGGAAAATCAATGTTTTCTCCTTGACAAACTTTTTTAAAAATCTGCGAAGAAATACCAATATAATGAATATAGGTTAATCGATTTCCTTTATCATATAAAATATTATCTTTGTTTTCAAAATGAGAAGATGTGACACAGCATCCTGTTTTTTCCTCTTGAGGTAAGTTTAAAGCTAAATTGTAAATAGAGCAATCAGATCGCATCATCATATAGTTAATAATGGTTTGATCTGGTGCCATACAATATAATATTTCGGCTTCTCCTTTATCTAAATAATTAATTAACTCGTTTCTTTTTTCTTCTGAAAATAAGTCTTTCTTAGAACCATAAAATCCGGAACAAAAAATTTCCTTATTTAATCTTTCTTCTGGAAAAACTTTTCTTAATTTTTGGGAATTTACATCATAAACATGGGTTAAATCTTTATGCTGAAAATCATAAATAATGCAGTCATTATTATCTAACTGAGTAAAAATAGAGTCTAAATTACTCATTAAAATAGTATCAGCATCCATATAAATAAAGCGATCAAACGGCCCATCAAATGCACAATAACGACGATGGGTTCCAAAACGATGATAACCCTTACTTCCTGCTTTTTCCCAGGTTTGGCGCGCTGTGGGATGAGTATCCCAAACTGCTTTAGCAAAGCTATCCCATCGTTCCATTGAAACAGAATCATTATATAATGTTACTTGGGGACGGGACGCAATTTCTGCTGCTAATTTATCTGTGTTATCATCATAAGGGTAAATGCAAACGGGCATTTTGTGATCATAAATGACCTCAATACTGTTAAGTAAAGCCACTACTTGATCGAAAACGTAATCATTACCTAAAGTACAAATTCCATCCATCTTCAATAATCGTTAAACTTATCAGAATTTTCTCACAAAATATGATAACTAATTCATTAAATTTAGTTTATCGAAAAATCAAGGTTCTAAAACCCCGTCCTAAAGGACGTAGTGTGGCAGAATGACACTATACGGCAGGACACCATGACATTCATGTCTTGGGAGACATGAATCAGTAATACCAGTGATGGCACGTTTCAGCACAGGAAATTTGTCGCCTAACACCCGAAGTACGTCCCGGAAAATAATCTGTCTTTCCTCTGCGATCGCATTGTTACCTTCGTACTAAAAATTCAAACTAGCGGGGAGGTCTACTTTTCCCATCTCCCCGTTATAGTCCGAGAGGTTATGGAGGAGAACTTTCAGAAGAATTTTCTTCTAAGGGTATAGTTTCCGTAGTTGAACTCGGTGAATCTGGTTCGGGTTCTTTGACTTCAGGGGAAGGAATAAAGAACAAAGCAAAAGCTGCCACCACTAAACTAACAATGCCTAAAGTAGCAGGAACGGCCCTTTGTGCTAAGGGTTCATCAGGAGGACGATAACGACGGGATAAGGGTTTCAATTGTAGGGTTAAGTTGGGTAAGGTAACACCATCGGCTACAAATTGGTCGATCGCTTCAACTAAATCAAATAATTGCACCGTTGTTAAAGTTATTTCTACCGGATTATCTGTTTGAGAGGCAGGATACCAAGTTAAGCGATGAAGTTGTTTTCCACTAACACTCTCAAGATTAATCTTATCTTCCTCTGCTAGACTCTGAACAGGATGGGGAATACCACTGAGATACCCTTGGGCATATTCACTAACGGTTTTTACTAAATTTTCTAGTAAACTAGAACCCCCCTGGAGTTTCTGGGAAATTCCCAAAAATCGACATTCAGTATTGACTAAAATTGAGAGTACAGGCCGAGGATCTCTATTATCTGTTGGAGTATTATTGGTTAGCCCTTCCAATACAAGGGTACAATTTGGCAAATTATACTGACGTTGAATATTCACGCAACCTCCCCATCAAATAAACTAATCCAAAACCGTTGCATTCCGGCAGTGCCTGTACAAAATAATAGCTGCTTAAGCAAAAATAGGGCAAGTTCGTTTAACTGCTCTTCTGAACTCAAATAAATGGACACTTTAGCTCGACGAGAGTTCATTCGACTGCGAAAATGAGCGCGGAATTGATCTAAATATTCGGCTAACAAAAAATGACAAGTGACCGGTAAGCCTTTTTCGTGCATTTGCTGTTCTGCCAGTAATAATTGGCGAATTTGCACGGTTAAGGGTTTCACTCGATAATTAGCAATGATTACTAAGGCTTTAGCTTGTTCTATGCTCAAACTATCACGGGTATAAGCCCGTCGCCAAGGATTAGTAGAACGCAGTCGCCAGAGAGCAATGCGATTTTTGATGATTTTCTCCAGATTAAAATGTTTGACAGTGGCTAACATTTGCTCTGATGCACCCAATTCTAATGCTTCAAGAGCAAGTAGTAAAAGGTCGATGTGTTGTTGAATACGACCAGCACACCGTTGTCCAGAAATGATAAAATCTGGTAAAGTATCTAAAATAATAGGTTTTGATTCAACAGAAGAATTAGAATCGGCCATTACAATTAAAAGTTGCACTCATCTACCATAGCATCCGATATGATAGCTTAAATTGAATCAAAATTGTAAATATTAGTAAATTGGTAAATCTGGCTGGTTTAACTTTTTCCTTAAAATTAGATATAACTATGGCATCCTATCTGAAGGTAACATAAAAAATAAAAAAATTGTAGTACGTTTCTAGAAAGCCCATTTCTTCGTTAGCGTTTTTGGTCAATTGTTATGAAAACCTGACTTTATTGGTAGTTTTTGGTATAAAAAAATACACTTTTTTGGCTTAAAAAAGTGCCTCTACAATTAGAATTACAAATATAATACATGATTAATATCTTAGTCCTCGTTATCATAATTAATGTTGAAAATATTCTAAGAAACCGCCTCTTGCTTATAGTAAGGTGAAAAGCTAAACTAATTTTTAACAATAGCACCAAAATCTGCTAAAACTCGTCCATGATTACGGAGAACTCCTAACAAATTTAACCGATTTTGTTTTACATTTTGGTTTTCATCCATCACTAACACACTATTTTCTCCGTCGAAAAATTCACTAACTTTGGGAACAATATCCAGTAAACCTTCTGTTAATAACTGGTAGTTTCTCTCATCTTGTGCTTGAGTTGTTTTAGAAACTAAAGCCACTAAACCATCAAATAATTCCTGTTCAGAAGACTTTTCAAATAACTCAGTACGCACCACTTTACTGGGATCTAATTCTGTATATTCTAAGTCTCCTTTCGCTGCTAAACGGGTTGAGCGATTGATTGTTTCATAGATTTTATCCAAGATACCATTGTGACGAATTTCTTGTAAAAATTCTGCCCTTTCTTTGACATCTAAAACGTTTTGTAATGCCCTCTCTGTATATTCAGCATCCGCTTCACTTGCAACAGCATTAACTAGGTCATAATCAATCTTTAAATCGTCTTGTAATAGGTTTTTTATCCTTTGAATAAAGAAGGTTTGTAATGCTTCTAGGGGCGACTCTTTATCACCGTGATCTGCCATAAATGCTTGACAACCTTGTAATAATAATTGAGATAAATTAATCGGTAATTGAGCTTCCCAGGTAACAGTAATAATAGCATTAGCAGCCCGTCTGAGGGCAAAAGGATCACCTGAACCAGTGGGGATCATTCCTAAACCAAAAATACTAATTAATGTATCTAAGCGATCGGCAATCCCTACTACTTGACCAGTTAAGGTTTTCGGCATGATATCATTAGCTCCACGGGGTAAATAATGCTCAAAAATACCTTGGGCAACTTGTTCTGATTCTCCACTGACTAAGGCGTATTTTTGCCCCATTACTCCTTGTAATTCGGGGAATTCATAGACCATTTGCGTCACTAAATCAGCCTTACATAAAAGGGCTGTACTGTCAATTTCTTCTTGTTCTTTTTCACTAATTTCTAACTGTTCGGAAATTTGTTGCGCCATGTCCATGATGCGATCGACTTTGTAGCGCATGGTTCCTAATTCTTTTTGGAAGGTGACGTTTTCTAGTTGAGGTAAATAACTATCTAAAGGTTCGTCACAATCAGAGGTATAAAAGAATTGTGCATCGGCTAATCTGGCACGAATTACTCTTTCATTTCCTTGAGCTATAATATCTTTTTTGTTGGGATCTCCATTAGCAATGGTGATGAAATTAGGGAGTAGTTCTTGGTCTGATTTTTTCACAGCAAAATATCGCTGATGTTTCACCATTACTGTGATAATGACTTCGGTGGGAAGGTTTAAAAATTCTGGATCAAACTTGCCAGTAACTGCCGTGGGATATTCTACTAAGTTAATAACTTCTGTTAATAAGTCTTCAGGAAGATCTGCTTTTCCTGTTAATTGTTGGGAGATATTTTCTATGTCTTTTTCGATTATTTGCTGACGCTGTTTAGGGTCAACTTCTACGTAAGCAGATCGCAAGGTTTCTACATAGTCGGCTGCTTGTGTAATAGTAACGGTATCTGGGTGTAAAATTCGATGACCCCGTGACAGGCGATCGCTAGTTATAGTGCTATCTCCGTTAACAATTTCTAGGGGTAATATTTCCTGATCACACAAGGCTACTAACCAACGAATGGGGCGAGAAAATCTTAATTCTCCATTGCCCCAACGCATAAATCGTCTGCCTTCTAAGCTATTAATCCAAGTAAGAATTAATTCTTGTAAAATTTCTTTTGTTTGTCTTCCTTTGATCTTTTTTTCGATAAAAACAAAGTCCCCTTTATCGGTAGGACGAATTTCTAGATCATCAATATTTACTTCCTGTTTACGGGCAAAACCTTCTGCTGCTTTGGTGGTTTTTCCATCTTTAAATGCTGCTTTTGCAGGTGGACCTTTGATAATTTCATCTCGATCTTTTTGCTGCTCTGGAAGTCCAGAAATTAAGATTGCCAGTCGTCTGGGAGTACCATAAACTGTTAGGTTATCGGGGGTTAAAAAGTTTTCTTCTAAACTGTTAGGAATGATCTTTTGCCATTGAGCGATCACTTCATCAATAAAATCTGCTGGTAATTCTTCTGTACCGACTTCCAATAAAAAGAACATATTGACTTCAATTTGCTAAGTTAAAATAGGTTATGGAGACACATATCCTCCCATCATATCATTATTGGCTTTTCGGATCTATAAAATTTTTATTTTTAAGATATTTTTTACTTTTTTATTGATAGATTTTAATTAGTAGGATAGGATTAACCTATCCTGAATTGATACCTAAAAAACACCTAAAAGGACAGCAGTGGTAAACAACATAAACATTGCTAGGACAATCATAAAGATTGTGAAGTAAGGTGCATGGTTAATTTTTTCTAGGTATTCGTGCTTTTTACGATCTTCCTCGCTTAAGGGCTTAAAATACATATCATGCATGATATCACCTCTCTATTGTACTTATCTCAAGGTTGAAGATGACCTTTCTTTCTTGTTAGACTTGCCAGTAAATTAAGTTTGTTATTGCCTACTTTGAACGAGATTTAGATTAAATGTACACTGATTAATGATCAGACTCACAACTCAATTATTTTTGTGCTGAAATGTCATCAACTTATGACTTCATTTTAAACCCAGAAACTTTAATTAGACGTTAATATTTGTTACAAAATTGTCTAAATATTAGTGAGTCAGGGAAATTGCTGTATCTAAATGTTTAATTAAAGTTGCTTCAGGTAAAGGTCCTTGTAGATGATTCCAGGGTAATATTTGCTCTGTTTTCCAGTTATCGTGAACATAATAATCTAACGGTGGTAATTGTCCTTTTAATTCCTTAAAAGCGCGTTTATAACTTCCTAATGAGTCCCCGTAGGATCGGGTTAATTGTAATAATTTACTAAGACGGCGATCGCCTCTTGAAATTAATGCTTGAATCACAGACCAATTATAGCTTTCTGGGCGAAATTCTATGCCTTTTTTACCAAGTTGTTTCTCTAAATATTTTAGTCTTTTTTTGGCTATTTTATTGACTCCAAACCATTGAAAGGGAGTGTGAGATTTGGGGACAAAAGTGCTACAACCAAAGGTTAATCTTAATCCTGGAGCTGCTTTTTTTATTGCCTCTAACATGATAATAGTTTGTTCAATATCTTCTTCATTTTCTTCTGGGATTCCTACCATTCCATAGAGTTTTATATTTTTTAAGCCTCCATTTTTGGCGTTAATTGCTGCTTGAATAATTTCTTCGTTTTCTAATTTTTTGTTGATAATTCTTCTGATTTTATCGGAACCACTTTCAACGGCAATAGTTACTGATTTTGTTTGGCGATCGCTTAATATTTTGGCTAATTTTTCGCTTAAAGTATTGGTTCTAACGGAAGCAATACTAACTCTAATATCTTCATATTTAGGTTGATAAAGATAGTCTAATAATTCGTTAAATTCTGGATGTTGTGTAACAGATGCACCCAATAAACCGATTCTATTAGTTACTTGTAACCCTTTTTCAATTGCTGGTATTAAAGATGATTCTAAACTAGAAGTACTAAAGTGTAAACTTAGATAACTTGCTAGACAAAAACGACACATTTCTGGACAACTTCTGACCACTTCTACCATGAAAATGTTTTCCCAAGCTGCTTTTTCTGTTACGACAGTAGAAGCGGATAAAATATTACCTTTATAGGTTTGTTTTTCAACAGTTGAAGGTATATTATCATCAAGAGGTTTAATAGATTTTATTTCACCGTCAGGACTATTATAATTAACTTCGTATAAACTGGGAACATAAATCCCTGGAATAGTTGCTAAATATTTTAATTTTGTTTCTCTGTCTTCGTATCTAACCATTTTATAAGCATTGATAAAATCACTAATTAAATTTTCTCCATCTCCTAATAAAATGATGTCGAAAAAATCAGCGAAGGGTTCAGGGTTAGCGGTTAAAACTGGGCCACCACCAAAGACTAGAGGATGATTATTATTGCGTTTACTTGCTAGAAAAGGAATAGTTAAAGATTCTAAAAGATTGAGAATATTAACATAATCTAATTCCCAAGAAAAAGAAAAACCTAATAATTCTGGGTTTTGGGGTAATGTTTCTTGAATATCCGTAAATAAGCGACTAACATTAACATCAGAACGAGTAGCAAAAGTTGCCCAGATAAGTTGGTAACCTAAGCTAGTAATTCCCACATTATATTCATTAGGAAAGGCAAAGATTAAACGAATAGCATCATTATCAGGAGAGACAGGATTAAATAATAATTTTTCTTGGCTAAAATCAGTCATCAGTTACTAAATTTTTTAGTTATTAAGTCTATGTTTAAATTAAGTAGGTGGGTGTAATTCAAGATAAAAGTTAGTAGTCAAAATTTTATCCTTGATGCTGACTATATTTATAGTCTTAATCTTTAAAGCTAGGGCAAATATTTTTGTACAACAGTCCAACCGCTTAAACTAACCATAGCAAAGCCAACAAATAAGATAATATTAGTCCCAATATGTAACCAGCGCATTCTCGGTTTTTCTGGACTTATTTGTGTGGCAGCAGTAGCAGAAATTAACACTAAAACAACAGTGAATAATCCAGCAATTAAATGAGGAGAATGACCCAAACTACCGTAATGTCCTAAAGTTCCTACTAAACCAATCACTAATAATAGTAACACCAATGCCACCATAATCGCCCCAATTATATAATGGAGAGGGCGCAACCATAAAGGAGAAAAAGCTTGAGTATTTCGGCGATAAAACATCCATCCCCCGGATATTCCCAATAATAAATAGGCAAATAAAGATAAACCCATTGACCAAGCAGCTATTTTCCATAGCCATAAAAAAGATGGTAAATTCATAGTTGATGATTAATAGTTTTTTGCTCTTTTATTTCACCTCACCCACTAATATTTTACAGGATAACTGATCACTGATAACTGATCACTCAAAAAAAAAGCCCCAATGGGGCAATCTCAGCTAGAATTTTTTAATCATGAATTGTCTTTATGTGACTTTTTAAACTAATGCAGCTTTTAAATCAGACAATGGATAATTCTGTTTATCGTTTGTTTGTATAGTTTGATTTTTATCAGTAGAAGGAGTAGCAGAAACAAATTCTTCCTCTATTTCGTCATCGTTTCCGTCACTTATAGCAAGACGTTCACAAGGAATGGTATCTGAAAGAATTGCACTAGCCATCATTCCTGTATGGACTTCCAGTTGCGCCTCGGGTAAAGCTTCAAACATAAGGCGTTGCCCCGGAAAAACAACCCGCTCAAAATACCAGTTTTCTATGTTGGTAATGCGAGCAACTTGGATTTGACTGGTGGCGTTTACATAACAGCAAAGTAGTACTTTTCTTTGCCCAGTGGGGACGGGATCAAGGATCTGAGCCATAATAATTGAGGCAATTTAGTTTCTGATTGTTCATTTCCCCTTTACCCTAACACTCAGTGATCCCCGTTAGCTGTAATCAATATTACAATCAATACTTTTTTTGTACACCTCTCAAGACCGTCACACTATTGTGATATAATGTGAAGTCAAGTTTAAGGGCTTTATTTTCCAGTATCCTGAACTAAGCAGAAAGCCCTATTCACGGAGTTATTCGCCGATCGCCTGTTGCAATTACTGACGGGTTTGCCGATAAAAAGCTCCCAAAAGTTAAGATATATTACAAATCTTAAGTTATTTAAACCCTGATATATAACTTTACAAAAACGGGGATCGCCCAACTGATGGGAGTTTTCGATTCGTTGTATCAATGTTTCGGTTGGTCAACTGTGGGGAGTATGGGAGAGTGTGAGGAAGATGTAACTCGATACCATAACTTATTTGACAAAAGTTGATATTATATAGAGAACATTGTAAATAAATATTACGGTTTCATTAATGTACCTATACTATACTCTTGGATTTATCGCTGTCGTCTTAGTCATAGGAATTGTTGTCTATCTTCTAACACCTCGCAGTTATGAGTCATCTGATACAGTAGCAACTTCTTATGACGAATGGACCCAGGACGGGATTTTAGAATTTTATTGGGGAGAACACATTCACTTAGGTCACTACGGTTCACCACCAAGACGCAAAGATTTTTTAGAAGCAAAAGCTGATTTTGTTCACGAAATGGTCAAATGGGGTGGTTTAGACAAATTATCTCGCGGTACAACCGTTTTAGACGTTGGTTGTGGTATTGGCGGCAGTAGTCGCATCTTAGCCAAAGAATACGGCTTTCAGACAACAGGAGTTACCATTAGTCCCAAACAAGTACAACGGGCCACGGAATTAACCCCCGAAGATGTTACCGCTAAGTTCCAGGTAGATGATGCTTTAAATCTCTCTTTCCCAGATAACAGTTTTGATGTGGTTTGGTCTATTGAAGCTGGTCCCCATATGCCAGATAAAGCTAAATACGCGGAAGAGATGGTGCGAGTTTTAAAACCTGGTGGCATTTTAGTGGTAGCAGACTGGAACCAACGAGATGACCGTCAAAAACCCCTAAATTTCTGGGAAAAACCAGTTATGCGTCAACTCTTGGACCAATGGTCACACCCTTCATTCTCAAGTATCGAAGGCTTTTCCGAACAAATCGAAGCCACAGGATTAATTGAAGGAAAAGTCATTACAGCAGATTGGACAAAAGAGACTCTTCCCTCTTGGTTAGAATCAATTTGGCAGGGTATTGTCCGTCCTCAAGGCTTTATTCAGTTTGGTTTCTCAGGATTCATTAAATCTTTAAGAGAAGTTCCAACTATGTTATTGATGAGATTGGGATTTGGTGCCGGTTTGTGTCGTTTTGGAATGTTCCGCGCTATCAAGTCTCCTTCTGTTTCCCAGTCAACCCACACTGCAACAAGCGAAACAGTAAACGTTTAAACAATTTAGTAGCAACTAATCAACTAACATAGAGTGAAAAGGACTAGGGACTGAATCAAGGTTTTTCAGTCCCTTTCCTTTAGCAAGTTGTGAAAAATATTGTCCTCAAGGAAGGGTAAAAGTATGACAATGTTTGGTTTTTTGGGTGGTACAATTATGTCCGTTGAGTCTGGTTATAAGGTTTTTCCTCATCCTAAATCCGATAAAATTTATACTCGATTAAGTGATGCTAAATGGTTTTTAGCGGTGAGATGGTGTGATACCCTTCCTACTCCGGCCGCTATTATTAATAACACTGGAGAATTGGCTTTTGTTAATCAATTTGTTTTGACTATGGGAGAAAAAAACTTTATTCCTCAATCAGACCGATTAAACATATTTACTCGATGTTTATCTCTATTACCTAACGAAACAGTTAATTATGAATTAGAAAATCAAAATCGCATTTTAGAAATACAAGGTTTAGAAATCGATGCTCGTTACGGTAAAGTTGCGTTAGTTAGAGAATTATCAATGGATAATTGATAATTGATAATTGATAATTGATAAAAAAGATAATAGTTATGACATTCCCCCCTTCTCCCCGTCCCTCCGTCCCCCCGTCCAACTCTCAAGATAACTTTCCTGAAAAAGACGAAATCACAATAATTGGTGCCGGTATTGGTGGTTTAACTTTGGCTTCTGCTTTGGAGAAAAAAGACATTCCTTTTCAACTATACGAACAAGCAGACTCTTTTGAAGCGTTAGGATATGGTATTCAAGTTAGTCCTAATATTGTTAGAGTATTGTGGGAATTAGGTTTAGAAAAAGAGCTAGAAAATATATCTCATCGTTGTTTAGGTTTTGAGTTGCGATCGTTTAACTCAGACAAAATTTTAGCAAAATGGCAAATTAATAATAAGATACCCTATTATCAATGCAGAAGAGCAGATTTGCATCAATTATTATTTGATTCTATTCAAGATAAAAATAGAATTCATTTCTCACAGCGTTTAGAATCATACCAACAGGAAGATGAGAAAATATCTCTCTACTGGCAAAATTTTCAATCCACAACCACCACTGCATTAGTTGCGGCCGATGGGGTTCGTTCTCAGGTTAGGCGATCGCTTCTTAATGCAGTCGCTGATAGGGAAAAGCACCAAAACCGCGCTGAGCAAGCTCAATACGCTGGATACGCTGCTTACAGAGCAATTTTACCCTTTAAAGACAAATATCGTTCCTTTTGGGGTAAAGCTACGGTTTGGATGGGGAAAAATCATCACGTTGTCGTTTATCCTAATGGTAATCAAAACAATTCAACCCCTTGGCTTAATTTGGTGTTAGTGGTCAAAGATGCTAACTGGAACGAACAAGCTTGGAATATTCCCGCATACAAACAAGCAGTAGCGCAAGAATTTGCCAATCAATCAGAGGAACTCAAAGAAATTTTAGAGGATATGATGGCAAGTCCCGAACCTTGCTTCAAATGGGGCTTATTTATTCATCAACCCCTCCCCTATTGGTCACAGGGTAAGGTAACTTTATTGGGGGATGCAGCACACCCAATGCTACCTTTTCAGGCCCAAGGTGCAGCTATGGCCATAGAAGATGCTTATATTTTAGCTGAATATTTAGCTAGGGAAAAGGACATAGAAAAAGCTTTTCTTAACTATCAACAAACCCGTATTAAACGTGCGACAAAAGTGCAACAAGTCTCTAGAAATAATGCTGATATTTTCCATGCATCTGGAGTTAAAGCAATGATTAGAAACTTTGGTCTAGGTTTAATTTCGTCCACTTTTCCTAATTTACTGAATCAAAAAACAGCTTGGATTTATGATTATGATTTAACCTCAACTTTTTGATCGATTAAATTACACAACGTGAGTTCGGTGTTAGGAGTTCGGAGTTCGGAGTTGGAGTTTTTTCCATGAGATAATAAGGTTTTAAGACTCTTGATTTTGAGCAGTTGTCTATAAATTTCCTTATATTGAACTCAGGTACACAACCTTTTACATATTTAACATAATGGGTTACGCTGCGGATAAAAAATTATTATGTTTTTATTAAAATCAAATCCGCACCGAACCTACCCTACTATCTAATACTAAATCAGCTTTAGATAAGTGATTTAACTGCTTAAAAACTCATTATCATAACATTAAATTAAATAAGCAATAATTTCTTGATTAGATAATTTAATTAAGCGATCGCCTTGACCATCTTTACCCCAAATTCTAATATTTTTTGCTACTATATTTAGGGTTTTATTTTGGTTAGTTAATAAGGTAACTTGTCTAGAATCTGAAGCTGCAATCATTCCCAATAAACTATCAGTTTTCTGGGTAAATTGTAAAGCTTGTGTCCCAATATCTCCTAGTTTGGTCATGCGTAACCCTGCCAGATTTAAGCGTTTACCATAGCCTAATTTAGACACCAATAAAATTGTCTTATTTTCATCGACTGTAACACAACTAATAATAGTTTCTCCGTAGCGTAATTTTAATGCTTGATTTCCTTGAGCGTTGCGACCCATAATAGGAATAACTTCATCAATAACGGGGAAGCGTAACACTCGACCACTGGACATAGCGATCGCAACTTCTTCTCCTTCTTTTGTCAGAGAAATAAACTCTAAATAATCATTATCTTTCAATTTAATTAAGACTAAACCTCGATTGGTTAAACCTTCTAAATCTGATAATTGAAGTCGTTTAATTTTTCCCTGATTTGTCAACAATAATAAATCCTGATTATCCTTATTATCTGATGAGAAGAAGATAGAGATAACTTTTTTACTATCTCGTTGTGCGCTTTTTGGTAATAAACTCAGCAAAGGAATAGGTTGAATATCAATAGGAGGAACATCTGCAACGCTTACAGGGTAAGCTTTTCCGATGTCAGTAATAACAATAAACTGTTCTCTTTCTTGAATAGGTTGGCTGTAAGTTGCTAGATGATTATCAGGTATTTTATTATCAGGCGATCTCCAGCAAATTGTCCCTTGATAGGTCATTTCTAAGATGGCATTCTTAGGAGGAGTTTGGGGAGTAAATAAGCTAAATGGTTGAGTTATTGTTTCTGTTTCTTGGTTCGATTTTGATTCATTTTCATCTTTATTTTTACTTTGTTTTTGAGATGTTTTTGTTGTTTTTGAGGTACTTTTTTCTGATGTTGATTTAACAATACGAGTACGTCTTTTATCCCCATATTTACGTTTGAGCGATCGCAGTTCTTTCTTTAATACTTTCAAGAATTCGGGGCGATTATTTAACAGAGTTTCTAACTCATTAATTCTGGCTTCTAACTGATCGTATTCTGCCTGTATTTTTTGTCTTTCTAACCCTGTTAAACGACGCATCGGCATAGCTAAAATGCCATTAGCTTGCGCCTCACTCAAATTCAATTCTTGTTTAAATTGTACCTTAGCAGTAGTACCATCAGCAGCATGGCGTAAAATATCAATGATGCGATCTAAATCGTTGAGAGCAATTAATAATCCTTGCAAAAGATGTAACCGATTTTGACATTCTTGTAATTCATTATTGTATTGACGGGTTAAAGTTTGCTCTCGAAATTTGAGAAATTCTTCTAATAGTTGACGGAGGGATAATTGACAGGGTTGATTATCCACCAAAGCTAACATAATCGCCCCAAAATTTTGTTGGAGGGCTGTTTTTTTATACAATTGTTTGAGAACCGTTTTCGCCACCGCATCCCGTTTCAATTCGATAACCACTCGCATTCCAGTGCGATCGCTTTCGTCGCGAATATCGGCAATACCTTCTAATCTACCATTGTTGACCAAATCGGCAATTTTTTCGATCCAAGCGGACTTATTGACCTGATAGGGCAATTCTGTGACGATAATGGCGGTTCTTTCCTTACGGCGTTTTCTGCCCACATCCATGCGTTGAATGTCCACTACCCCACGCACCGGAATACTACCTTTTCCGTGACGATACGCCTCTTCAATACCCTGAGTTTGCGTAATTTCGCCTCCTGTGGGAAAATCGGGACCAGGAATAATTTTCCAGAGCTTTTCGTCGGATAACTCGGGATTATCGATTAAAGCGATCAACCCATCCACCACTTCCCCTAAGTTATGGGGGGGTATATTGGTGGCCATTCCCACTGCTATTCCTGTACAACCATTGAGGAGTAAATTGGGTAATTGTGCTGGTAAAACAACCGGTTCTTGTTGAGAATTATCAAAATTACTACTAAAATCAACGATCGCCTCGCTAATCTCTGTCAACATCCCTTGATTGGCGATGGGAGAGAGTCGGGTTTCCGTGTAACGCATAGCGGCCGGGGGATCGTTATCCACCGATCCAAAGTTACCATGACCAGCTAAGAGGGGATAACGACTAGAAAAATCTTGAACCATCCGTACTAGGGCATCATACACCGCTTGGTCCCCGTGAGGATGATATTTACCCAACACATCCCCCACCACACGGGCGCATTTTCTAAAAGGGCGATCGGGGGTTAACCCTAGTTCGTGCATGGCGTAGAGAATACGACGGTGAACGGGTTTGAGGCCATCTCTAACATCAGGTAAGGCCCGTCCCACAATCACACTCATGGCATACTCAAGATAGGAACGCTGCATTTCTGCGTGTAACGCTGTGGGGATAATTTCACCGCTTCCTACGAGTCGTAACTGTTTTGCCATAAGTTTCCTTTCCTGTTGAATTAATCATCTTGGGAGATGTCCCTATTACTTACCAGACATCTCTTGCGTTTTTTGGCAAGTATTTTTAGGGTACATCTTAGTATATTTGTAGCAGAAGTTTGGTGGAGTGTGGGAAGTGTGGGGAGTTTGGGAAGTGTGGGGAGCTTGGGTAGTTTGGGTAGTTTGGGTAGTTTGGGGAGTCTGGAGAGTCTGGGGAGTATTGGTATTTTGATGTTTAATCTATGATTTTTTTCAACGCTTTGATAAACATTTTGAAGCTATAGGATTTATTTTTATCTAAGTTTTTGATTTCTAAATATTCTCCAATTTTTCGAGAACCACTGATTGGTTGGTAACTATCGACAAGTTTTTTTAGTTCTTGTTTTGCGGAATTAAGTTGATCAGGATTTCTATATTTTTTATTATTTTGTTTTTTACTCAATTCTCCTGTTTTTAGCTCAAATGCTTTTTCAACAGCAGCTAAGTCTCCTAAAAACCATGATTCTAGTTCATGACAAACAATTCTAATTAAAGTATCAGATCGTCCAGACTTATTAGATAAATTTTTCAGGTGGTTTTTTATTTTTACACAGTTTCCTGAGTCTTGATCTCTCATAATAATAAATCTGCCGGCTGTTTTCCAAGCTTTTAGCTTTCTGGGAATAGACTTTTCTAAGTCTTGTTTCCCTTCATGGGAGATACATTTAAAAGTAACATTTTTAGGAATAACCCGAGGTAATAAAACTTCTAATAGTTCTTTCATGGAACGTTCTTCCAATAAAAAAACTAAGTCATAGTCTTGATTCATTTTGGATCAACACCTCCAAAAAATCCTTGCTTCCATAAATATCCAGGTAAGTCTCCTTCTTGATATAAATTTTTCAGTAATTCTTGTTCAGAAGCACGATAAACTTGAGTAATTCCTTCATGTTTTTCTAACCAAAAAATATTATTCAACTCCACTGCATTCAGAAAATCTGGGGAATGAGTGCTAACAAAAACTTGGCCTTCTAAACGGGTATATGCTTCAAATTCTTCCGCTAATTCTTGTAATAATAAAGGATATAATTGATTTTCTGGTTCTTCTACACATAATAGAGGATGTGGATTAGGATCATGTAATAAAACAAGATAAGCAAACATTTTAATCGTTCCATCGGAAACATAACGTGAAACAAAAGGATCACGAAAAGATTCATCTTGAAACTTTAATATTAAACGTCCATCTTCCGTTTCTTTTGCTTCTACTTTAGAAACTCCAGGAACTCTTTGCTTCATTTTGTTGAGTATTTTTTCAAAAATATCTTGATGACTTTCGTAAATATATTGAGCAACTAAAGGTAAGTTATCTCCTGTTGTTGATAAATGTTCTGCATATCCAGCATCTTTACTTTCTCTAGCTGCGCTAATATGAAAGTCAGAAACGTGCCAATTTTCGATTAAAAGTCTAAATGCACTAGCAGCTTTAAAACGTTGAAACTGTCCTAGTCCTTTTATTGCTAGGGTATCTGCTGCATCGAGGGTTTGTTCTTCACGAGTTAATTCTTCTTCAGTTTTATCAAAATCTTCTTCATTTGTAATAGCAAAACCTTTTCCATTTTTAAAGTCTAAAAAATGAAAAGGAGATCCTTGACTACCACGTTTATAACGGAGAATTTCTCTTTTAACTATAGGTCTATTTTTTTCTAAACCTATTTCTAAAACATAAGTAACTAATCTTTCTTTATTCAGAATTTTCATTCTAAACTTAATTTCAAAATAAATTTTTTCTTGTTCATGTCCTCTTGTAATGACTTGTTTAAATCCTCCTCTTCGTTGTAAACTTTGACGAATATTATTTTTAAGAGAATCCCTTAAAAATCCAAAGACATCAAATAGGGTACTTTTACCTGTTCCATTTGCTCCTACAAATACACAAAATTTAGGTATATTATTAATAGTAATATCTTGAAAAGCTTTATAGTTTTTTATAGTTAATGATGTTATTCGCATTATTTTTCTTGTGTTAAGAATACTTTTTTAGTTTAATTTAATCACCAAAGATATTTCAGATAACTTCATTATTTCTAATTTTAATTTTGTTTCTTCTTAAATCTATTTCAACCTCAGATAATGGTGACTTTTTGAAAAAGGTGCGCTAAGACAATATTAACGCACCTTTAAAATTACTAAAATTCACCAACTAAAGCATCATTACACCTTTCACAAATAGTAGGATCATCTTTAAATTCTCCTACTTTTGTTGAATAGTTCCAACAGCGATCGCATTTCTCTCCTTCTGCTTTAATAACCCCCACAGAAACTAACTCTGACTCGCTTTGATAGTCTGCTTTTTTAATGCT
>JBFRWO010000069.1:0-15926 GCA_051439625.1 Crocosphaera sp.
ACCTTGGGATAAGAGAAACTTCACTCTTTGCTGGTAGGATACCGAGATCATGACTGACTGGTGATTGATGACTGTTTTAAGTTCTTCTAAGGCCAATACGTTCGGACCAACTCAGAGGTTGGATATCAGATAAACAACTTTTGGGATACTCCCAACCATCGGCAGTCCTTAACTGTTTACGGAGATCCCCTCCTCGGTCAGAAATTCCACCACTGAGAGCGCATCTTCCCCATCCATTGACCGGTTTTTTGATAATAATTTCTATTCAGTTTATGGAGGCGGTGAACTATCAAAAATAATTCTCTCCTCATCAATCAAAGCCAACAATACCGCCGTAATCCTTGCCAGTACAGGTTCAGGAAAGGTTTGTAGATATGTTTTCTCAAATAGCTCCCATCCCATAGCTTTTATATCGGCTAAGGTCTCAGTGGCGATCGCCTCAAACTCAAGCTCTAAAAATTGCCTCAGTTGTTTTACTTCAAAATTTCTGTCAACCCCTTCTATAAGGTTATCTATAGAGCCGGTTGACAAAATTTTCTGCATGAATCGGATAAGCTTAGCTAAGGTTAATCCAGATTTTTTGATCAGCTTACGTACAGCTTCCCGTGAAACGTCTCTGAGGTCGCCTATTGCTTGAAGAGTTATCTTCGTCCCTCTCGCGCTTAAGTCAGCTATAGCGGATAATGTTTCGAGCCTGGCCACTTGAGTGGGATCGCCGGCTTCTGGGTGGTATTCCAGGGAATAGTGATTACTAATCTTACAGCCGTAGTCTTTAAGGAAGTCGAGATCGAGATCGGTGGCGATCATGAACAATCTAAATTTCTGCTCAGGGTATCGCTGGCAACGTTGGCGGCCAACTCCTTGTAATATTTGGGCTTTGATTAGTCGATCATAATAAGCCTCAAAGCCATCTAGATTACCATAAATAGCCCTATATTCGTCCATTATTGCCCCATAATTAGGGTTAGGGGTTCCTTTGAAAGCTAGATTAGGGTTGCCTTCAAACTTATTTGAGCCGATGTTATCTCTGAAATAATAGCCATCTTTATCCATAATATCCCCCTTGTGGGTGATCAGTGCCATGTCCCCATATCGGTTAGTTAATTCTCTTAATACTTTTTGAGAGCGGTTAGTGGCTGTTTTGGTGGGGTTATTTGTCTTTAGTCCGGGGGTATTGATATTGGTTAGCTCTAAATTTTCAAGTGGTAAAGGGATCTCTCTGTGAACCACTTTCAAAGGTCTAGAACTTGGCATTAATTTTTGTAGATGATTGGAGTCAATGGTAGTCTCTAAATAAATCTTTTTAGCATCCGAAATGAACTCATATTTATTAGGGTCATTGACGACGATATGGCATTGATTACCAGTTATTCTCAGGCTTATCTTAGTGTCTCCTAGCAAAGCTTTAAGGATGTTAATAAGTCCGTTAGGTGGCAAATCTGTTATTTTCTGAGAGATTTCTTTAACATAGTCTGTATTCTTTTGGGAATTATGGTAACTATTGGCCATCTTAATTTTTTTCTTAAATTCATTTCTCTCTTCATCAAGATAATTGAATCTAATTGATAGCTGGTTTCTCTCGGTGATGGGTAAAGATGAGGATAATTGTTTCTTTAATTCTTGGTACTCTTTTTCATGGTCAAACTGTTCTACACCTAGTAGATGGTCACGGTCAAGTTTACCCATCAACTCACAAATAAACTCAGATTCTAAGAATTCTAATTGAGCAACAATCTGGGATAATTTCTCCTTATCTTCAACAGAAATTAAGCCAAGAATAATCTCATGTTCTAATCCATATTTGAGAGATTGCCCTCGTTTATCTGATGGGATATCCAGGGATTTCTTGTTCTTAAATAAAGGTTTAAGCTGTTGTACTAACCTATCAATAAACTGGTAATTATCCTCAGTTTTAACTTCTGCTCCCTTCTCATTTAATGTATTGGGTTGTTGAGAGTTTGATATGATGGTTTCCTTCTCATTTAATGTATTGGGTTGTTGAGAGTTTGATATGATGGTTTCCTGCTGTTTTAATGGTGAGGGTTGTTGAGAGGTTAAATAAGGTCTTAATCGGTCAAGTTCGATAATGATTTGTTCCCAACTTTCGATAATCTCCTGAGTGGTTGATAATTGTTCACTTGGTTCATCAAAGATAAGGAGGTGTTTTGAGTAGTCTTTGTCCCGTGGGAAACTATCAGGAAAGCCTCTTTGATATTTAGCTTCTGTTTGCTTTCTCTTGTCATGTTTATACATTCCAGGGGTGTCAGAACATTTGGATAATAAGGGACAATTTAGACAAATAGGGTTAATTGTATCTCCACTATTTTCAATATCATAGCCCTTATTTGTTAGTCCTTTGAACATATCACCCCGAATGCAATTAGGCTTGGTAACTAAGCTATCGGGATTGATTAGCTCCGAGGCTTCTACTAATAAACCCTCATTATTAAGATAGAAACCCCATTGCGTTCTAGGGTTAATATCAGTGAAGTCTCTCTTAATTTCAGGGAGAGAAGGGTTACGGTGATTTTTGCTTAAATAAATTACCGTTTCGATGCTGTTCCTTTGAAGGTCATCATTATCTATTTCTAATAGGTCTAATAGGTCTAAGACTGAGTGAGTTTTCCCGTCTCCCATAAAGGTATTGTCTAGGACATCAAAGCCATTTCTAATCTCTTTGAGGAGCTTTTTAGCTCGATTACCTGTGTAGGATTCTCCCTCACCAAAAGGATTAATTTTGGATAATTTCTTAGCTTTTTTCTTAGCTAATTTCTTCAATCCTTTACTGAGAAAGTCTTTAAATTGATAGATTTTTCTCTCAGTATAGATTGCCTCTTCAATTTCTTCTTGCTCTGATTGCCATTCGACATATTCTTGATAGGCAATAGGATCTGGTTCTAAGGAGTAATAAGCATATTTATGAGGTTTGTTGTATTTACTTTTATCTTTGAAATCTTGAAGAGAAATAAGATTAATTTCTGTTGTGTTAAGCTCAATCTCATCAATATCCAAGCCGTTTTCTTTATCGTTTAATTGTCCCCAATCGGCTAATTTAATATCATATCCCCAACCCTCAATCATTTTCATGGTTGAGATATGGCTGGTTGAAATTTGTGGATTAACCCCTACTCCTGCATCAGCAATCAGGATGATCTCGCATTGCTCTGTATAATCTGTATCATTCAAAGTCCCGTTTGATGTCGTATCGGAGTTTGTACATATCCATTCCGTCCATATTTTTTTAATTAATGCTTTGAGGGTTTTGGGACTAATAGAAAAATTGGAACCAGGAAAACCGATGACCGGAATCCCTAAGTTTTTGGCTGCTAGGAGGGGTTTATATTCTAATCCTTCACAAAGACCTATTTTGTTGGTTTGAGAGGGCTTATCGGGGAAATAAACGGTGATTGGTAGCTCTCCATTGGGGAGGTTCACCTTGATTCCACGTTTGGCACTGGATACCCATACATATTTTCCATGGCCATTGGTGGCTGCTTCTAGGTTATTGACCCTTAAAGCGGTATATAAACCGTCTTCGTTGGCAATGGGTATCAGGATACCATCGGTGAAGTTATTGAGCTTATCGCCTCTAATATTGACTCCTGAGAGTCGATTATTGACAGGGTTGGTTAATTTTTGCCATTGTTTGACGCTACGATAACCTGCGAACTCGATCTGTAAATCCGTTAACCCCCTAGCTTTTAATCGTTGGCGGTGAGCATCGGATAGGGTTAGTTGTTCAAGAATGGCTCTGATAACCTTATCCCGTTCGGGGATCGGTAATAGTTTCTTAAGCTTTTCTTTATCCTGTTGCTCTTTTAATGCTCGTTTCCGTTGCTGTTCAAGTTGCCATTCTTGACGGCGTTCATCGGCCCACTCTTCCGCGTCGGGTTTATAGGCCCACATGGAAAAGCCAATGGAGTCTTGACCGCGATAAACGTAGTCTAGGGGATTAGCTTCGGTACTGAAGCAGTGGATGAGGTTGGTTTCTAGGTTTTGCCGACAGTCATGGCGTTCTCCATTACAGACGGGGCAAGTATCTCGACGGGTAAATCTTTTCCAAGTCATGCTAGGCTACTCCCCCTGGTCGTTGTAGAGGAATGCCACGCAGTAGAAAGAATGGGCGCAGTTGTCTTTCCCGCCCAAGATGAGGTAGGATCATTAGTAATTAAAGAATTTATTTTGATTGAAGTAGCCCTGCTAGTAAGTAAGAAAGTTAGCAGGGTCTTTCATTGTTTTTATTTTAGAGGATTTTTCCCTTAAAAGAAATTATTGGGGCTGATAAAATATTAAGATTCTTAACGTTTTCTTCGTCTTTGGATGTATTCAAGAGCATTCTGTTCCGCAATAAGCAACGACTTTCCGATTTTGTAAGCCTCCAAAGATGGCTCAATCTTTGATTCTGGTTTCCCTGTAATGTCATACCGTACTCTACGCGGTGTTACTCCAATCTCATTGGCAATCTCTTCAACAGTCCAATAACCAGGTATAGTCGCCTCCTTTCTTTTGAGAGGCGGATCAAAATCTTTGGGAGACACAACATTATGTTCTGAACTGGTTAGGGAATTAGACATTTAAAAATACTAGGAATAATCCTAAATACCCCCATGATAAATAGTGCGGTAGAAAAATCAATGGGTCAAAACAACGATCGCTTATGTTCACCCCTGATTTTCGGTACTTAGGGACTTCCAGAATAATAATCATCCAGCCTTCATACCAGAGATCCCTATTTTCCACCAGTTCATAACATAACTAAGGCTGGATGATTATTTACTTGGATCTTCCTTAGATCGGCCTTGAGTTATTTAAACATCTAGCCATTTAAACATTTAACCATCCTCAGACTGAACCCAGGCATCGACTAACCCTTCTATGATCTCACTCATATCCTTATCCCCTTGAACGGCTGCTACTTTCAGTTGTTGATGAAGTCGCTTGGGAAGATAGATCGTTGTCCTCACATAATCGATCTTCACGGCTTTTGCTTTTCTTGGTAGGAGATGCCTTTGTTGACTCTGATGAAGTCTCTTGGGTTTTACTACGGGCTGCACTGAACAGGTCATCAAAACGGCTTGACGGTTTTTTGCTCACGGTAAAATCTCCTGCCCAACTTTGACATAACAATCCCACGCTGCATTTGCGTAGGGGTCTTTCATCTGATTGACGGGAACGCCCTCAAGGGCTGCTTTTTGAAACACAGCCAACCGTCGAATCCCTGTCTTAAACAGTGGTAGTTGAGCATTTTAAATGGCGTTACGCGCTTCAGAACCTGCTTTAGAAGGACGGGGAGGAGTGTCAATAATAATGTGTTCGTAGTCGGGAGCAAATTTCACTCCCTGTTTTTCATCAACAACTTTTAAACTTCTAGATGTTTAGATGCTTAGATGCAAGGAATGATAATGAAATTTTTCATAAGTTTTGGCTATGCCAAGCAGTTAGGAAATTAGTATGAAACGATATCCTTGAACGAAATTCATTTATGTATGGCTGCCTTAGAAAATGCCCATGCTCTCATTGTGGGTATTGCTAACTATGAAAAAATAAATCCCTTGCCTCCAACTGTCCTGAAAGATGCTCAGGATATCTATAATTTGCTGGTCAGCCCACAACAGTGCGGTTATGTGTCTAACAATGTGCAGTTACTTTTAGACAGTCATGCAACACAAGATGCCATGCAAGAGGCTTTAAGCCAACTTGCTCAAACAAGCAATGCAGAGTCCAGCGTTTTGCTGTACATCTCTAGTCACGGTGGGCAAGTTGAATTTGGCCCTCATGCGGGAGAGTATCTGTTACCCGTTGATGCTGACTGCACATCTGGCTCTTCTTTAGCACAAACGGCGATTTCAGGGACTAAATTTACGGAAGCCTTACGAGCTATACCTGCTCGAAAACTGGTAGTTATCTTTGATTGTTGTCATGCAGGGGGAATCGGGCAACCCAAGGATGCCAATGCACCTGTTCTTAAAGGAGGTTTGTCTGATAGTTATTATGACCGCCTAAAACAAGGAACAGGTAGAGCGATTCTTGCCTCTTCCCGCAGTACAGAGTCGTCTTATGTTCTTCCCGAAGCTTCTAACAGTTTGTTTACTCAACATTTATTAGCAGGATTACAGGGGGGAATTGCCAGCGATGACGGACTAATTCGTATTTTTGATCTGTTTGAATATGTTCAGCCGAAAGTCACAGTAGAGCAGCCGAATCAACACCCTATCTTTAAAGCAGAATTGGAAGAAAATTTTCCCATTGCCCTCTATTTGGGTGGTCAAAAAGGTGTTATTCTTCAAGTTGAACCAGGCTTTCGCTACGATGCCTACATTAGTTATGTGGATACAGAACCAGATGCTACTTGGGTTTGGGATACGCTGCTACCTCAACTAGAAGATGCAGGACTGAAAATAGCGGTTTCAGGAGATGTAGATGAGCCAGGTGTAGCCAGGGTTGTCAATATTGAACGGGGAATACGACAAGCAAAAAGAACGATTATTGTTTTGTCAGAAGCCTATCTACGGGACAATATGGCGGAGTTTGAGAATGTGCTAGGGCAAGCTATCGGCATTCAGGAGGGGACTTATCGCCTGCTGCCTGTCAAATCAATGGCTTTGGATAGTAATCGTTTACCTACTCGACTGAGTCTGTTGGCAACTTTAGATTTAAGTCATCCCCGTCGGGCTGAACGAGAGTTTACTCGTTTAATAAAAACATTGCAAAGTCCTTTACCAAAGATGGGACAGTAGTTTAGGAGGAGAAAGCGATGGTAGCAAAAAATTACGATCTTTTTGTTTCTTATGCGGATGCTGATAGAGAATGGGTAGAAGGCTACTTGCTAGATGCTCTACAACAAGCAGGGGTCAATTACTGCTCTGAAGAAACCTTCACTCTGGGAGCAGTAAGACTAGAGGAATTTGAGAAGGCTATTAGAGACAGTGAGCGAACTTTACTAATTCTGTCCAATGCTTATTTAGCAGATACAGAAAATAGATTTGTTAATTCTCTCGCTCAACATTTTGGCTTTGACACTTCCACTTGGCCAGTTATTCCCTTGTATCTAGAATCGGAACTTAAAGTGCCAACGCAATTGAGAGTTTTGGTTGGACTAGACGCTACCGCACAAGAAAAATGGGAAAAAGTCATCGAACGCCTCTGTAAAGATATCGATACTGCCACTCCCAAGGAAGCTAAAATACCAGATTGTCCTTATCCCGGTATGGTTCCTTTTAGTGAGGATGACAGCCAACGTTTCTTTGGTCGCTCTCAGGAAATAAAGGAACTTCTGAATCGGCTGCATTCAAGTCCTTTTTTAACTGTAATTGGACCTTCTGGTAGTGGCAAATCTTCGTTGGTTTTTGCTGGACTTATTCCCGCTTTACGCGAAAGTAAATTGTTTGGCTCTGGGGAATGGTTAGTTCGGGTAATACGTCCTGGAGCTACGCCACTGACAACTTTGAAAACTTCATTAAATAGCGATCTGAGCGATCCTACACAAGCAGTTACCGATCTTTTAACAACTCAACATGAAGATGAGAAGTTACTTTTAGTAGTAGATCAGTTTGAAGAGCTATTTACTACAGCCAATCAAGAAGCATCAGAGGTAAAGCAGCAAGAAGTTATCCCTTTTCAGGAAACTTTGTTGCGCTTGAGTCAAGTTTCTAACTGCTATGTAGTGTTGACAGTTAGGGCTGATTTCTACCCTGATTTAATGAGTTCTCCTTTATGGCATAAGATTCAATCCCATCGATTTGAAGTTGTCCCTTTAAATCAGAATGGATTGCGAGATGCTATTGTCAAACCGGCTGAAGATGTTGGTGTATTCATGGAACCTGCTTTAGTTGACCGCCTCATAACAGATTCAGCAGGAGAACCGGGGATTTTGCCTCTTCTTCAAGAGACATTGGTATTATTATGGCAGCGAATTGAGCGGCGATTTTTACCTCTAAGAGCTTATGATTCATTGATTCTCATCCTTCCTCGTAATGTCTATGGACATAAACCAACTGGGTTACAGGTAGCGATTGCACTGCGAGCAGATGCGGCAGTGGGAGATTTGTCAAATGAACAAGAAGCAACCATTGCTCGACGCATTTTTCTTCGATTAGTCCAGTTTGGTGAAGGAAGAAAAGATACTCGCCGCCAGCAAACAGTTAGTGCTTTACGCGTAGCTAATGAAGATTCACATCTGTTTGAGCAAGTATTAGAGCATTTAGTTAAACGCCGTCTTCTAACGAAGAGTGGAGAAGAGAGTGAGGAACAAAAGGTAGATATTGCTCATGAAGCTTTAATAATGGGTTGGCCAAGTTTACAACAGTGGATTGCTGAACGGGGGGAAGCTGAACAAAATCGTCGAAGATTGACTGAGAAAGCTAAAGAATGGGTTAGATTAGGTAAAGGCAAATCAGGTTTGTTAGACGAGGGAGAACTCAAGGAAGCTAATGCTTGGCTCAAGAGTTCAGATGCCCTTTATCTGGGGTTAGATGAGACCCTGATTGATTTAGTCACTGATAGTGAAGAACAGATTAAGAAAATTGAGCAAGACAAAGAAGATGCTCAAAAACGAGAGTTAGAGCTAATTAGGGAAAGAATCGAACAAGAAAAGAAAGCTCGACAAGCAGCTCAAACAAAAACAAAATTTGCTATCTCGGCTGCTGTCTTAGCAGTTGTTGCTCTAATTGCTGTGGGATTTGGTTGGCAACAGCAGCAAAGAACCGTAAGACTTATCTCAAATTTGGTAGTTAGACCTAATGAGGTTGAGCTAGAAGTTATCGATGATTTACCAATATTTCTTAACAAAGGAGATAGGAGTAGAAAGGTTGCAGAAAAGAGTAAAAACTCTCAAGACTATGAACAAGCAATTGGCTACTATCGAGCCATTGTCTTTATAGCTAATAGGCTTCAAAGAAAGAATGAATTAAATCCAGGATATTTATCTGCTGAGGATAAAAATAAAATTTATAACTTCTCAGATGAAGCAACCCAAAATTTATTGGACATAATACAAGATTATGGCTTGTATAATATTGAAAATCAACTTCAACAGCGTAACTTTGGAAAACGAATGAGAGGTAAAAATCCTGAAAGTAGAGACAGAAATTTTCAAGATTTAGAAAATCAATTTGATGGTGCGCTTAAAGAAACTTATAAAGTAATCATGATTGATACCGCAGCTGATATGAATCAAAATGGACTTCTCTTTCCTGAAAAGGAATATAAACGTGTCCCCTGCGATCTGCTGAGAGAAATTGAGGAATTATGGCGTAAATATACTACAGAAAAGTGTGGAGGATTAGGTTCTGATCCATACTCGGGCAGGGAACTTGAATGTAAAGGTGAAGAATTTGAAGGAATTAATACACGACCTTTGTCGGCACTCTTATTTGCTCCAATGGACTATAAACGTTCCATTCGACCTCTTATAAAATCTTGTTCTGCACAAATGCAATCTAAACTATAAAAAGCAGTAGAAAACCTATCATGAACTACAAAAGTCAGCATTGCGAAAATTCAATCTTTACAAAAAAGTTCTTTCTTTTTTCAAGTAGCATCACCATAATGGGTGTATTCTTTATCTTCAATAGTCCCTCATTTTATCTCCAAAGAAAAACTGTAGAATCAGAAGCTTTAGCAGCAATTGGTTATCTTCGGGTTGTTGAGGGTACTGGGAGCATTACCAAGAGCAATTATCCTCAGATTGTCCCCCCTCAAACTACTACCTCAAAAGTAAATACAGGAGCTTATAATCCTCAAAAACGCACCATAATACTTAATATCCAAGACAGACGAGTAGAGCTGAAGTTAAAAGCACCTTTAGTAGAAAATAAACCAATTCAGTTCACAGCGAAATATGCAGGAAGATTCTCTTATGAAGCTCCTCCCTTGCTTACAGCATTTCCCAGCATAATGGCAGGTTTAGCACTCGATCATGGTTTTCAAACTCAGGGAACTTTAGAAAAAAAACAAAACCAAATTAATGGACGCTTTGATAGTAGTGCCTTTTTTTCTTGGTGGTCTGGAGAATCACCTGGAACAGGACTGCCAGACAGTGGAAATGGTTCAGTTAGTGGTCAATTTACCTTGAAGGTACAACCTGGTCAGCAGAGTGATCTTCTTCCACCCCCTGTACCAGCTCTATGGTAATAGACATATGATAGTAATCAAATCTAGATTAAATAAATAATCCAAAATTATTATTTAATATGAATCGCAAAAAATTTTTCAACTTTATGGAAATAGAAAAATGCTAATAATTGCTTCGCTCATTTGTAATAAAAAAGTCCTTAAAAATATATTTTACTTTTTGACTACAATTACCTTTATTTTTTGCTTAAATGAATGGAACTTTAACGTATTGGCTCAGACAGTACAACCAGTTACTGATACAAGTTTTAAAACAGAAGTGTTAGAGAGCGAACTTCCTGTGTTAGTTGATTTTTGGGCCCCTTGGTGCGGTCCTTGTCGTATAGTCGCTCCCGTTGTGGACGAAATAGCTGAACAATACGCAGGTCAAGTTAAGGTTGTCAAGCTCAACACCGATGAAAATCCTAACACTGCTAGTCAATATGGCATTCGTAGCATCCCAACTCTGATGATTTTTAAGGGAGGTCAACGAGTGGATATGATCGTGGGAGCTGTTCCGAAAACAACTCTAATTAAATGGTTAGATAAAATTCTTGCAATGGATTTAAATTCCTGTTTACAGGATATTAGAAAATACAGTTATAATTGTCGTCATTGGGACAAACTAATTAACATTTCGTGGACATTTAATCAATGCTGTCCCGTCCAATTTTCCAGATACCATTGTCTTGCGTAAACCAATAGGTTACATTCTTCGTGTAAGTTCTAGGGGGGTTGCCACAGCCGGCACTACTAGGCCCGTGAAGTTGAACTCTTTCAGAAACATTAATGGTTAAAGAGGGAGGTAAACCAGAAAAATTAAAGGAAACAACATTATTAATTTTGGAAAATTCATAGGTATAATAACAGCCATTTCTTTGCAACCACCCGATTGAACCACCACCATCTCTTTCTAAGGTTTCATAATAAAGAGTACCTGTAGCGTATTCACTCACTAAACTTGTATCAAATGACCCACCAAACATGTTAGGTTTGGCTCGATACCAATTAGCCACTAAATCGACGGCTTTTTGTTGGGTTAAGGAAGAAGAGTTAGGAGACGGGGAAGGATGATTAGTGACGATGGGGGACTGGATTGGTGAAGAAAAAGACCCCAATGAATTTTTGATTTCTTCACAACTTAAGAGACCAATAGGTATTAAATAAGGTAAAAAATATAGCATATAAAATACTATTCAACTAATTTAATTTTTATAAGATAGTGTACTAAAACTCTAAGCTCGGTAATTTCTATTTCAACCCTGGCAATCCCCAACCCTGAATCATCTTAGTAATTGAATCTCTCGTGGCTTCTGCCCCAAAGCCCCAAGCTAGTAGAGCAAAATAATCCTTCCAAGGATTGGCCCCAAAAGTTGGATTATCCACATAAAGCTGATTAAATCCTGCACCTGTCAAAAATAGAAGTGAAATTGCATAACTCACACCGGTAAACCACTGTAAGCGTAACTTTGCCCCTGAAGCCTGTCGTTCCGAACTCAAAGGACGAACAGAAGGAGCAGGAGCTAAATGGGATATGCTCAAGATCCCCTTTGCCATTCCCGATTTACCCGACTGCTCTGCTACCAATTGGGTTATTTCTGGAATCGCCCCTTCCATCTCCTCTAGCAGAGTTGCATCCTCCATTAACTCAGACGGCTGAATCCGATTAATTTGCCTTTCCCAAGCCAGAATCTTCGACTCCCAGTTAGGTTTCTCTTCCGTGGGAAGTTGAGCTAACAAATCCCGTAATTGCTTTGCTAATGCTTGAACTTGAATGAATCGATTGATTTGCCCGGCCAATTCATCGAGGAGATCGCGCAATTTATCTGGTCCCTCCAAACTAGAAGCTTCACGACTAGCATCTTCCATTTTCCGGCGCACTGTCTGGACATAGGGAATATTGGGGTTTAAATCTTGCAATCGCTGGTTAAGTTCCTCCCAGTAAGCCAGTTGATTAAGCCAATCGGTGCGTCCTTTAATCCACTTTGCCCAAACAAGTTCTGCTTGTTCAATCCCATTCCTTGCTGTTTCTAACTTATTCCCCTGAAGTCCAACTCTCACATCATATAGGTAAGCCTCAATTTGCGATTGAAAAGACGATGCTTTGACCAGTTCTGTATCTTCCTGCATTTCCGCACGGAGGCGACCAACTCTAACTAGAATCTCATCTCGCGGTTGACCTTGAGTGCGATAGGCAGAAACCGCTATTCCCATGCCAGTCCCAACGAAGAGAACAGCGAGTGGCAACAGCCAAAAATGCTTAACTTTTACAATAATCGGTACAAGCTGTTGTCCCCCTTGATAGCTGAGTTGTAGCTGACTGGAAAATTCTCCACTAGGGGCTTCTTGTAAATCAAAACAAACTGGGAGAATCACCTTATTGGGCTTTTCTGAACTAGCAATAATTTCTGGAATCGTTGAAGGTTGACAGCGATTCTTTGGCTGTTTGGACGACATCTCTGGAATTTGGACTGCTGCTGGCGGTAATATTTGAGTCCCATCGGAGCGATTCAAATCGGGAGGAATAAGCTGCACTCCCTCGATAGGCTGAGGAGTCTTGATAAACAAACGTCGAGTTACAATTGACCCCTGCATCCCCAAAAGATCGAGTTGAGCAGGTGAAATAGTAACCTCTGCCTGTTGAGCTAGAACTGGCGTTGAGGTTAATGTCATAGCCAGCATGAAATATCTAAGAAAATTCCTTTTGAAATTCACAGTACCTCCACAGTCTTAACAATAATTAAAGTCAACAAGCGATGCTTATAATACACCAGACTCATTCCCCTCGTAGCGGCTCAAAGCGGAACCTTGACCCCCAACCTCAAGGCCGGATTATTACGCCACCGGTCCGCCACATGAGCGTACAAAGCCGTAGTCCTGGGATCAGCGTGGCCTAACAAATCCTGCACCTGCCTTAAATCCGACCCTGCCCTAATAGCCAACGTCCCTGCCGTATGTCTCAAAGAATGTGCGCTCAACTGTCGCTGTGGTTGTTGAAACGTAGTGGACGTAGATGAAGCCGATTGTGAAGGGCGTTGTTTTTCCCCGTTAGACGGTTGATGAAACTGATTTGAGGCTGATTTTTTACCCTTCTTCTGTTTCGGCTGCTCTTTTAACCCTGCTGCCCGTAAATACTTATCAATCACTCGCTGAATGGAACGACGACTTAACCGCCCTCTGTATGTCCTTTTATCTAAAGCAATAAATAAAGGGGTATCCGCTAACAATGCCTCCCCTGAACGCTTCCTAGCCTGAAGGTACTTATTCAGCAGCTTCGCCAAATCAGGCGTTAACGGCACAATGCGCCTTGAACGTTTCCCCGATACCCGAATCCCAATATCACCACCTCGTTTAACAATATCCCCAATAGACGCACGGTGCATTTCTACGGTTCGGCATCCTTCCAAAACCATCACCGCCACCAGAAACCGATCACGTAACCCCCCAATGGTATTCTCAGTGGGCAAACTCTCCAGTAACCCTGTTACTTCGGCTTCTTCCAGGTAATTAATGCGTTCAGCCGGATCAATATTTTCTCTGGGGGGTTTTATGCCCAACGCAGGATTAGCCAGAATTAGCCCCCGTTCCACCGCCCCTGCATAGAAGCGACGCACCACCGTCAATTTCAGGGCGATGGTGGCACATTTATAATCCTGAATTTCTACCAACCAACGACGGTACTCCTTGATATCATCCCGTGTGGCATCGAGGGGATGAAGTCTTTGAGAGTGGCACCAACTAAAAAATTGCTTGACCGTACAAGCGTAGGTTTTCACCGTATCGTTACTAGCATTACCATCGGCGGTGTCCAGGCGAACAAACTTGGCAAAGTTGTCGAGTAAGTCTGTAGGGGTAAGGTCGTTGGGGGTAGTTTGGGTCAGCATAAGCGTCGCATAAAAAACAACGAGCATCAGGCTCTAGATGCCCGATCCTGACCTCATTAGCATACCATAATGAGTCGGATAAATACCATTATACGACTTTAAATTAAGGCTCTTTTATCCCCAAAGCTTAACTTCAGTCTTAATCAAAGGTTAGGTTTTGTGTTTTTGGCTCATCTAAAAGTGGGATTTGGTCAGCATTTAAAGTAACAACTTTCCCATCTTTGAGAATACTAATTGACTCTCCTAATCTTCGGTGTCTATCAATCGCTTTTGAAATCGCTGTTTTGACTCCTGCATCAATTTGGTCGGATAATTTATCAGGTTTTTTTTTAGCCATTATTTTCTTTGGTTATTTGTTGCCAGATAAAGGGTTGATAAATAATTGCTGGTTTGTTAAGTGGGCATTCAGCTATTAATTGGGCATTATCCCTAGAATTATCATAGACAATCCATCTATCACACAGGGGTAAATATAACTGAGTTAGGTTTCTTTGTCCTCTTTCATAGCGACGACGAATCACTTCAACAGGAATATTATGACCTCCACTTTCTACTCGTCTAGTCACCCTCTCTATGGCTAATTCAGGAGTTTGTAACCAAAAATAAATTAAATTAATGGTATAGCCATGAGCTTTACATTTCCTCAAAAAACGGGCAAAGTTTCGAGCAGCCAGTGTAGTTTCAAAGGCAAAATTGGCTCTTTCTTGAACTAGAGTATCTAAACGCTCTAACATTAACCGTCCTGCTTGCATAGCTACTGATTCAGGATTAAAAGGAGACAGTCCGGCAGCAATTTCATCTGCATTGACGTATTCAAAAACATCAAGAAAATTGGGTAACAATATCCGAGCAACGGTGGTTTTCCCTGACCCATTAGCCCCACCAATTACATACACATTCGGCATCAGTTTTAAGAGTTCGTTACTTCAAGGATACCTCATAATGTCAAACAGATGTTATACATTATGTTAATCAGTTGAGTCCCTTGCTCAACTTATGGTTGGCTCTATTATGTTTAACAAATTGTTCAACGATATGTAAATCAGTTTCTCCAGTGGTTTCCTTTATGGGTTACTCTAGTCTGTATAACACATTGTTGAACATATTAATAACGATGAGTGAGACGAAACCAAATCAAACCTGGATAACCTCTAAGAGCATAGCCATAGCTGCTCGAATCCCCCATAACCTCTATCACCAAATAGAAGACTACGGGATGACTCATTTTGCCAAGGGTGAGGATAAATATGATAAAACAGCCACCATCATTGATCTGATCACCAAAGGCTTAGGATTTGATAGTGTATCACATTCTGTTCAACAAAGTGTTAATCAAAAATCCGTTGAACAACTTGTACAACAGACTGTTAGACAAGAATTAGAGAAGACTGTTAATCAAAATGATATACAAAACGTCAAACAGGAGTTGTTAGAATCTGTCAAACAACTTGTGAGTCAATCTGTTAACCAATCCCCAGAATCATTGGAGGATGCCATTTCCCACCATCCCACGATCCAAGAGATGCAAGCCCACATAATGAAGCTGGATAGTTATCTCGATGGCTTGACTAGAGCTATTAAGGAGCTATTTGAAGTCAAAGGGGTTTCTGATCCCATCCCTGATGATGTGCCACAAAAAGACCAAAACAGAACCAGTGAAGTCACCTTAATCTAAGCGTGAGGGGGAAGAAATTATTACCCGTGATCCTGCGCCATCGTCAGATCCCCCATCAGCCCCGTCGGAAAACAACAATGATCTTAACCCCATTGATTCCGACACCACAGAGGCCATATCTGAAAACGCCGAAACTCAACGATTCACTGATAAACAAGTACAGGCAATTTTAAAGCAGAAATATAACATCAAAACTACTCCCCAAACAGTCAGCAAGTGGCGACTTAAACTTTCAACCCCAAGGGGACGCAATCAGA
>JBFRWO010000070.1:0-9514 GCA_051439625.1 Crocosphaera sp.
GGAATGAACAAGTTATTATTTATCTGGTCAATCAACTCAATTCTTAGAAATAAATCAACAATTTTGTGCTAAATATCCTTAATTAAGGGAGAAAGTTTTTGATGGATAAAGCAGTATTTTACGATGATGTCCGATCTGACCTATTTGGCGGAAGACTGACTCAAGGTCAAGTGGACGGAATGGAAGCAATTCTCAATTTTTGGGAAAACCCACCTGTAGAACCCACAGGGGAATTTAAAGTAAACTGGGATATTCGCAGCATTGGATGGCTTGCCTATATGTTGGCAACAACTTTTCACGAAACAGCACGGACGATGCAACCCATTACCGAATATGGAAGCTTTGAGTATTTTCGTCGATACTGCAATAGACAGGACTTAGGTAATGGTCCAGCTTATGGTGGTCAGCCCGATGATGGCCCAAGATTCCGTGGTCGTGGTTACGTCCAGTTAACAGGACGACGGAATTACACAGCCATGACTCCTATTGTACGGGGGTTTTATCCTGGTAGTCCAGACTTCACTGTTGATCCTGAAGCGGTGAAAGATGATAGATATGCTGCCGTTATTATGTTTTACGGAATGTTTAACGGAATTTTCACGGGTAGAGCATTGAAGAACTATATTGGCGATCCAGATAAGGGACAAATAGTCGATTACTACCATGCTAGAAGAGTCATTAACCGTCTCGATAAAGCACGTTTGATAGAAGGCTATGCCAAGGAGTTTGAACAGGCACTAGATAAAGCTGGAGCGACAGCATAGTGTTTAGCAGTTAGCTCAAGAGGGTTGGGGATGTTGAAGAGCTTGACAATTTTAATGACACTGATAGCGACCTCCTGTAATCTCTTGTCTGAGCAAGATTATGGAGATGCTTCGAGTCCTGTTCCTCTTCTCCAAGAAGCGGTGATTCAACCTTGTAGCGAGATTAAACGGCCTCTTAACCCTTCTCATGAGCCAACTGCTTCCGAGAGTGAACTAGATAGACACTTCCGCCTTGCCTTTGATTATGAAACAGCAGGAGACTTTGAGCAAGCCATTTTTCACTATCACAAGGCTGCTCAATTATCTGACTGTGATTGTGATCGCTTACACGCAGAAGCGGGAAAAACAGCAGCACAAGAAGCTAAAGACTTATGGGAACAAGAAAGAATGGCAGCCAAGCCAACTCAATATTTCTGGGGGCGACTTCAGGAACTAACCAAAACACTGCCTTGTATAGAAATCAATAATTAGCAGGAGTCGAATTCAATTATGGTTCCATTAGTGAAGTCAACAGAGGAGAATATATAATTATGCTGAAACTCCTACCCATTGAAATTGAAAATGCGATCGCTATTACGGTATCGGGAAAATTAGATAAATCAGACATCAACGAAGTAATTAAGGCAATTGAGACAAAATTCTTGCAGTATGAGCAAGTGCGTATTTATGTGGAAGTTGATACCTTTGGGGGAATTACTTTAGATGCACTGATAGCGGATTTAAAATTTGTCCTTCCCAACTTTAAACGGTTTAGTAAAAAAGCAGTTATTACTGAAAAAAAATGGATTGAAAGATGGATAGAAATTGCCGATCCTTTATTTCCTAGTATCCAGATGAAACATTTTACCCATGAGCAAAAAGCAGAAGCAATCGCTTGGTTAAAAGCTTGAAATAATAATTGTTAATTGTTAATTATCAATTGTTAATTGTTAACAGGAATAACATCATGAAAATGAGTTAAATCAACATAAGTTTGACCTTGAGCATTACGGGCAAAAATATCTACAAATCGCCGATTAGGTAAAATATTTACCAGGGAATAAACATGACGAGCATGAATTGTTTGGGAGAAAGTTTCATCAAGACCGGTTAACATTACCCCTATTTCTGCATCTTTTTCAGCTAAAGATTCGAGGGTTTCTCCATACAGTGGACTATTGTGATCAATGGGGTGCATAACTAACCAGCTTAAGTCAAATACAGGGGTTTGCGATCGCAATAATTCTAAGTCATAAAAACGTCTTAATTTATATCCTTCTTCGCTCACTTCATTGAGAATAAAACAGAGTCTTATTTGCGCTTCTAAAATGCGATTATCTCGCCGGTTAGCTGTGCGAATCATTAGGGTTGGAATCCCGTTATAAGGACAAATAACTGCTACATTACTAAAAATAACTTTTGCAGTTGGACGAGAAAAACGGGCGAACATTAATCCTGTTAAAATAGTTAATAATAATAACCCGAGCCATAGTTTTGAAACCGAGAACAATTTGTTGAGGAGAAATGTCCAAATTTATTAATTCATGGGCGATTCCTTTTTGTGTTCCGTCTTGTTGAATCCATATTTTATCATAGATGATATCAATATGAATTAAAGTTCCATAGATACTTTTGTTATGATGCCAAACTGTTTCAATGAGAAGGTAGTGATCTCTAGTTTCATCAATGACTAATTTAATCTCACTTTCGGGATCTGAACCGAGAAAATTACGATAATCTTCTAAGACTTTAATAATAGCTTGTTTAAGATTACTTTGATTTAAAGTATCCATGTTACTATCTCCTCTTGGGTAATATGAAAGGTAAAAATTAGTATTAATTTGAGTCTCATGGATTAATTCCATCACAAATACGGCGATCGCTTTCTGATAGAGTAGCATTAAATTTTAAATAATCTTTAATCCAAGCACATCCATAACGCAATTCATCGAGGGCTAAAACTTGTTTTAAATCCCATAAAATTAGCATATTTTCCCGACTCCCTACCGCTACTTGTTGACCATCAGGACTAAAAGCAAGAGAACGAATCATACTACTATAACCGTATAAAGTTTTAATTAATTGGCCATCAAGATCCCAAAATCTTACCGTCCCGTCATCACTTCCCGATGCTATCATCTCACCATTGGGACTAAAAGCAACAGACCAAACCCTTTCCTGATGTTGGTCTAAGGTATGTAATAATTCACCGTCCCAACTCCAGACTTTTACCGTGTTATCTCGACTTCCTGAGACAATTTTACTGCCATCGGGACTAATAGCAACACTTCTCACCGGTGCTTGATGTCCCTGAAGGGTTCTCACTAAACTACCATCTAATCGCCAAATTTTCAGGGTTCGATCGCTACTTCCAGAAACCAAATATTGACCATCAGGACTAAAAGCGATGTCTAAAACCCCCCGAGAATGTCCTGTAATAGTTCTAATTAATGTACCGTCCGGATGCCATAATTTAATAGTTTTATCCAAACTTCCCGAAGCAATAAACTGACTATCAGGACTAATAGCAACAGTTAAAACCCAATCATTATGACCCTGTAACGTGCGAAAATTCTCCCCTTGACTATTCCATAACTTCACCGTTTCATCGCGACTTCCTGATGCAAAAAACTGTCCATTGGGACTATAAACCACCGTTGATACCCCATCGGTGTGATTTTTTAGGGGAATAATTGATTTTTTTTCAGGGTTCCATAATTTTAGTGTATGATCTCGACTCGCTGTGACAATGTGGGTTTGATCGGGACTAAAAGCAATACCGCGAATTTCTGCTTTATGTTCCAAAAAATCGATCCAAAGGGGTTTATTTGGTTTCCAGAGTTTAACAGTTTTATCCCAACTCGCAGACACCCAAAATTGTCGATTGGGGTCGATCGCTAAATCTAATATCCCGTCTTGATGACCTTTAAATGTATCGATTAATTCCCCTTCAATAGACCATAATTTAATAGTTTGGTCTTCTCCTGTGGAAAAAAAGGCTTTTCTTTGAGGCACAAATTCTATATCCATAACTGCGCTAGAATGAGCAGGAATGATTTTAAACACATTTCCGTCTAGGTTCCATTGTTTAATATTTCCTACTTCACTACCAGAGAGAAAATAACTATCATCTTCACCCCATTCTACTTCCCAGACAGTATTATTATGACCCTTGAAAGTGTTTAGAAGTTGACCGTTTTTGTTCCATAATTTGATAGTTTTATCTTTACTGCTGGAGAGGAAAAATTGACCATTATGACTAAATTCTACATCATAAACTTCTGCTGTATGTCCTTCTAGTTTTTTGATTAATTTTCCTTCTACTGTCCAAACTTGGAGATGATTTCCTGTTGCTGCAATCAGGGTTTTATCATCGGGACTAAAGGTAACATCATAAACTGGTTCATCGGTCATAAGATTACGCAAAAGTTGACCGTCAACTGTCCAAATTTTAATAGTTTGATCGATACTTGCAGAAGCAATTAGTTGATTATCATTACTAAATTTAACTTTATAAACACGGTTTGTATGTCCTGAGAGTGTTTTTAATAATTTTCCGTTCCGTTGCCACAATTTTATAGTATGGTCCCAACTTGCTGTTACTAATGTTTCCCCATCTTTACTGATATCAACTCCCCAAACTCCGTCTTGATGACCTATGAAACGATTGAATTCTAAGGCACCATAAACTGATTTTCCTAATGCTATTTCTACCTCTTTTTGTGTTTCTTTATCTTTAATTTTTAAGCGTTTTAACTTCCGTTTTGCTTTGATCGCTGCCATCAATGAGTTTAAACCCAAATCAGAGTTTGAATATCTTTGAGAAGAACGTGCGATAGCTCGAATTTCATTTAAAGTTGCTTGACGATATTGATTAATAGCTACCCAAATTAAACCACAGGACACCAAGAAAGCAAAACTAATCACTGCAATTAATCTTTTTTGTGCTGTCACTCTCTTTTGAGTTTCTTTTAATTTTTCTGCTTCTAATTTTTGTTGAGTTTCACGGCGATCGCAGGTTTCAGAAGCTGCTAAAAATTGATAGTCAAGGTCACTTAAACGATGATTTTTTGCCCATTTTTGTACTTCTAATAAATCTGTTCCTCTTAATAGTTGAGACTGATCTTGATAGTTAGATTTAACCCATACTTTCAACAGGGAACTATAGGGACGAAGACGATCTAATTGCTCATTAACCCAATTTTTATTAAACACCATTTCATAAATTGGATTGCGGATTCGTAAACAAGATCCCCGTTTTTCTACAATTCCTGATAATAATAATTCCCGTTGTTCTAAACTATTATCTAAAGGAATTTGTCCCTGTTGTAAAATTTCCAGATAGCAGCTTAAAATACTTCCTATATTCCCTTCATCCCTTAGAATACGGTTGCGGATGGTTCGTAAGTGTTCCGGTTCGTCTTGGGTTTCCCAATGATCAATAATTTGCGATCGCACTAATCTTTCTATCCATTGCCGTACGGTTTCCGGGGTTAATGAGGGAGAAGTTTCTGCAATGACCTTATGGCATATTTTTTGGGTTAGAAAGGGCTGTCCCCCCGTCCAATAGAGAATTTCGTCCAAAATTTGCTGTGGATAGGTTAATGACCCCTTTAACCCCCCAATCAGAGGCTTAATTTCATGGGGTTGAAACCCTCTTAATTCGATCGCAGTACCAATATTAAAAGGGGTGCGATCTTTCCCTTGAATTAATTCGGAGGGGGTAACGACACCGAATAAAGCAAAGGTTAGACGGTTATATTCGTTATTTTCTGCCCGTTCATTGTAACAAAAGCGAATTAATGCCCAAAAATCGTCCACTGCAAAGGGTAATCCCAAAACACTATCAATTTCATCGATAAAAATGACAATGGGTTGAGAAGGGATTGACTCGAGGAGAATATCTTGTATAAAATGGTCTAGACGTTGTATGGGTGAAAAATCTGTTTGCTCGCTCCACCAAGATTTTAAATTAACTTTGCCAATAAGATTAAAACCGCGCCATAATTCCCAGATTACGCCTTTATACCATTGTATAGGAGTTGTGGTTTCACTGCCAATACTGGTTAAATCTAAAGAAGCGCAACGATAACCTTCTTTTTGTAAGCGGTTTTTGATACGAACCCGAAGACTAGATTTTCCCATTTGACGAGTATTGAGAACATAACAAAAATCACCTTTTAACAAAGCTTGATAAAGTTGACTGTCTCCGTGACGTACCACATAACTTGGTGCATTAATTCTGAGACTTCCTCCTACTTGATATTCGTATAAAAAATCACTCTCATTTATATCAGTCTTCATCTATATACTTCCCAAATAAATAGTCAATAGTTGTCCAAAATTCACCAATTTTTCCATCGCTTGAAGTAGAAAGATAGCCTTTTACAAATAGCTTAAAATCTTCAATCGAAAGAGTTTCATCCAGAAAAGGTTCAATTGCTTGTCTGCGTAAATCTCGTAATTTAGGAATATTCAATCCAAGTTTTTCGATAGTAATTAAACCAGCATTATCCTGTTCTTTTAGGGGTTGAATATAACCATCAGCTGTAAATTTAAACCGAGTTTCACAATTAGGATCTAAAGGAGAAATGAGAACATTTTCATCGAACCAATTCCCTTTGAGATTACCACAATGTCTAGGTTCTCCTTTTTTCAGTTGCTCTTGACAAGAACAAAGCATATTGGAAAAATCTAGGGGATCGACAGTAGGATCGCTTTGTGGTTTAAAATGTTCAATATGAGAATCATTTAAAGTTAGTTCTTGTTCACAGTAACAACAAAGATAACCTTGTTCTTTCATTAATGCTTGTTTGATGGAATCTTTGAGTTTTTTTCTTAATGCGCCATAGGTTGGTCGCCAATTTTCGTTACCTTGTTCTTTCCATTCTCGCAAACTAGAAGGTTCTGCCTGTTTTTTAATGTATTTCACTTACCAATTAACTCCTTACGTCTAATAAGAACTTCCGCTTTTACAAGTTCAGGATCGTTACCAATGCTTTCTTTCATTTTAGCGATCTCTTTTTTAGCTTTCTCTAATTGATTATCATTGATTATTTCATAAATATTGTGAAGGTTTGACTCAACTTCATACGGTCTAGTAGTATCTAATTCCATCAAGTCTTGTAAAATTCGATCTACATTTTTACCATAAGATTCTGAGGGTTGTTCGACCTCAATATTATCGTTAATTTGTTTGAGAAGAAAGATATTTTCTGGATGAACATGAGTGAGAACATGGGGAGAATGGGTGGATAGTAGAAACTGACAGTTAGGGAAAACTTTTACCAGTTGCGGTACGATCATTCTTTGCCATTTGGGGTGGAGATGAAGATCAATTTCATCGATCAAAATAATACCTTCTCCGGTTAATGGATCATCATTACTTGGATTAGCGATTGCCAAACGACGGGCTAGATCACTAATCATAGCAATTAAACATTTTTCCCCATCAGACAATTGATTTACCTTAAAGGTTTGTCCATTTTTTTTAATTTCCATCCTTAAAGGGTTACGACGAACTGTTAGATTGCTAAAGGAAGGTAATACCTTATGTAAAGCATTACGAACCGCTTCTAGTTGAGGATCTGGAAAACAATAATCTTCGGGTTTCACCTCAGCATCTTGATATTTGCGTTGTTCATTTTCTAGGTCTTCTCGTTCACGAAACCACTCAAAAAATGTCCGAAAGTTCGCTCCACTTGTCAGTGCATTTTCATAAGCAGAAAGTTGGTCAAAAGTATGTTTTTTGCGAATGCGTAGGGGAATATCGACAACGGCGCGATTAACAGGATAATGGACAAAGATAGGAAGATTAGCTTGTGTTGGTTGGGAAGCTATCTCAGATTGAATAAGTTTGGTGTACTCATTTAAAACAATAAGAGAACTGGGATTAGGAGGATAACCATGTCCTTTCCTGCTTTTAGATAGTCGCCAAGAGATATTTTGCTGCAAATGAGAAGAATTAAGTTCAATAGACCCAAAAGATTTACTATTGGTAATATCCTCTTCACTAATAGGTTGTCCAGATGTTCCTGCTCGACGAATACGATTAATTGTCCAAGACAACATGGTAGCTACTGCATCTAAAATAGTCGATTTTCCGGCTCCATTAACTCCAACAAGGACATTAAGACGAGGATGAAGATTAATAATTAAAGAGCGTGCAGCACGGTAATTAGTTAATGTTAATTGTTGAATTTTCATATATAGATCGCATACGAGTCATAAATTACACTTCTGTGCGATAGAGCCGGAACGTAGTGAGGAACTTCTGACTTCTCACTTCTGACTTCATTTAACCTCCGATACCTAATCTTCCTGCTAATGCTGGACTTAAAGGAATTAGGGTTGCTAACATTAAAAATAGAGCTAATAACCCCCATCCGGCACGAGTATCATCCGGTTCGGTTAATTCGTTAAGACTGGGTCTTTCTAAGTCTCTTTGTAAGAATAAAATAACCACTGCCCAGTATAAAGGAATAGGGTTATTAGCAGGACTAAATATAGTAACAATTCCTAAAATTACTAGAGTAACAATTGTGCTTCTTCTGGCGGTTTTTCTGCCATAAATAGCTTGAATAATTCGCCCACCATCTAATTGTCCTGCTGGCATTAAATTTAAGGCTGTAACAACTAATCCTAACCAACCAACAACAGTTAAAGGATGAACATCAACAATAGCATTTTGTAACTGTTCTCCTAACACAACTTTGGCTAAACTTCCTACTAAAATTGAGCTTTGGAAAAACTGTGTAGGGACTTGAAAAAGACTGCCCTCATGGGATAAAACTAAACCGCTAATCAGTAAAACTAATGATAAAATTCCCCCAAAAGCCGGCCCAGCTAAAGCTACATCAAATAAAGCATTTCGGCTAGGTATTAAAGATTCAAACCGAGTAATTGCCCCAAAAGAACCAATTTGCCAGGTAGGAAGGAAAAATGGCACACTCATTTTAATATCGTATCGTTTAGCTACTATTCTATGTCCTATTTCATGAGAAATAAATATTCCCCACAAAGCCAAACCAATAGGTAAAGTGTCTAGATAGCGATTCCAATTATTAATTAAATCAAAGCCTAACAAAATACTGGCTGCTTCTAACGTTGTAAATAATGTTGCTACAAACAACACTAAGGCCAGATTTTTTTGAACTAGAGTAGTGGGTTGAGGATCATCACTACTAGGAAGAATAATAACCACTGGTTTACCTTCAGATCCTTCCACCAAAAATAGACGATATTTCTCACCAAAAGTAGCCTTAAGTTTATCAGAAAGTTTCTTATAAGATGCCTCAGTTTCTCCTCTCAAATTACCTCTAAAAATAGCTCCTTCTTGATAAGAAATAGTTTCCGTTGCAAAGAAGGTGTCAATACTAAAAATCCCCTTGATTAACTGTAAATCTTCATCGGGAATGGGAATCACATCACCTGCATTTTTAACTTCTGAATCTGTTGATGAATTATCTTTCTTAAACTCCGTCGTTAACGACGGTTTATTGGTAGCTTTCTGGGCTTCTTCTTCTTTAATTCTTTCTTCAGCTTTTTCTCGTAACATAACATCTTGTCCCTCTGCTCTTAGTTGTTTTCCTAAGTAAATATAAACAACAATTGAAGCTACCAATAAAAATAAAATACCAACAATATTAAGGTATATTCCAAGAGCAAATAGACCAAAAAAGATTAACCAAGGAGCCATCAAACTCACGGATTGTAACCAGGCTAATATGCCTAATTTTCCGTAACCTTTGGCACGATTATAACCCCAGGCT
>JBFRWO010000071.1:0-23550 GCA_051439625.1 Crocosphaera sp.
GACAGTTTTTAACCCCACTGCTGAGGCACGATGGCACAAATCAGAACAATCTGCTAGGTTATTAGAGCCAAGCGATCGCATCATCAATTGTAAGAGATAAGCTGCTTCGTTAGAGGAACGTCCGGAACTATAGGAAGCAATGCGATCGGAAGGTTTATTAAATGCTGTTTCAACTAGATTATAAACTTCATCCCAACTGATACGTTGATAATGGCTGTTTCCTTTGCGTAGAATAACAGGGAAGGTTAAACGGCCGAGTCTATCTGCTTCTTGTGAGGTTAACTGTTGTAAGTCTGTGAGGGAATATTGTTCAAAGAAATGGGGTGTTATTCCTGGTTGTAACTCCGATGATATTGCTTCGACACTTTTAACACACCGTTGTAGGGTTTCTCCGACTTCATTACTAAACCCACCTTTTTGTCCACCTGTTCCCCACGCACAAGATAAACAAGCACTTTTGTGAAATAGGGTTTTCCAGAGTTGCACCCCATCAGCAGAAAGAGTGTAGTTTGCCCAGTCTTCTATTAAGGGTAAACCACCGCCCATTTTTTTGCCAGGGTGAGGGGTTAAGGGGTTATTGTCAGGTGAGTTGGGTTTGTCCACGGTTAATGATTAATCTCTTATCTAATTATAGAGAGTGTATGACGTTTATTTATCAATCATTAAAATCATTTTAGAACTGATTGACAGCCGACTTCGCAAAACGCTATGATTAGCATCATAGCAAGCAACAAAGGGATAGCTTTCAAGATGGAAATATTAATAGAAAATTATGCACATTATTTCACAGTCTACCTTAAGAAAATTTTGGATAACTCACCCACAATCTAAAGTAGGATTACGTTATTGGTATAAACTAGCAAATGAACATAAATGGCAAAGTTTTGATGATATTCGCAAAATATTTCCTTCTGCTGATCTAGTTGGTAACTTCATCGTTTTCAATATTTCAGGAAATAATTATAGACTAATCACTTTAATTGATTTCCGAAAAGGTAAAGTATTTATTCGAGGAGTTCTAACTCATGCTGAATATGATAAAAATAAATGGAAAAAAGATGACTGGTATAAAAGATAGAATAACCTAACTTAAATCCATTTAACTCTACTTTCTCTAGTTATTTAGTAAATTTACACTTTAAACTTAATCATAAATATGTATACTCAAGATAGATATATTGAACTTTTAAAAGAGTTTCCTCCTCGTCCAATAAAATCAGAGGAAGATTTAGAAGCAACACAAACAATAGTTAATCAATTATTAGATAAAACCCAATTAACAGAAGAAGAATCAGATTATTTAGATGTGTTGGGAATGCTGATCTATGAATACGAAAAAGACTTAGATATAGTTCCTGATATTTATGGAGTTGAGTTATTAAAGGTTTTGTTAGAAGAACGAAACTTAAAAGACAAAGATTTAGTTTCTATTTTCAAAACAGAATCCATTATTTCTGATGTACTCAATGAGAAAAGGAAATTAACCACTAGACATATTCAAGAGTTAGCTGAGTTTTTTAATCTGTCTCCTGCTGTGTTTTTTCCTCGTTCATCGCTTTAATTATTTAGTTTATTTATGATGCTTATTTTTCAAGCGATTAATTACTATTTCGTTGTCTATTCCTTCTCCTGCATTTAATTGTTCCATTCCAATATTTAATTTATCTTGAGTTTATTTAATCCATTGTTGATAGTGTTTATCTCTTTGTTGTAGTAATAACAATGCTTCGGTAATAATTTCATCAATGTTATTATATTCTCCACTATTTAGTTTTTCTTGTATAAATGTTTCTTGCTCTTGTTTAAGGGTAATTTTAATCATGTTTAAACTTGATATGGGTTTAGTTACTGAGTCAATTATATATGATAAATCTTACAACCCGTGCAAATACTTACAAAGAATGAAAAGAAAAAATCAAGTTCTGTTTAATTACTGATAGCAAAATTTGTTACTTGGGAATACTGAGTGTGTAAGGAAAAAGTTATTCTTCTTCTGTTCATCTAGTAATTTAACTTAGGTAATATCTGTATGTCTCGCAATTTTTTATCCAACTTAACTACTCTTATCACGGGAACCACTGCTGTATTATTTCTGAGTCAAACTAATATTGCTGAAGCAGCAACCATTGAATTCTTTAATCAAAGTGATTTTGCTAATGCTACTGGAGATTTAACGTTAATTGATTTTGATTCATTAACTCCTGGTAATGGGGTAATAACAGGAAATGAATTTATCAATGAAGGATTAACTATTGTTCATAGAGATGACCAACCAATTGATGTTATTAGTTTATCAAACAATAATCAAATATCCCCTAATAATATCAACTCTCCTTCTAATGGTATTAGTACATCGTTCTTTTTTGGTGGTGGATATAATAATAGTCTATCAGAGAACTATGACTTCATTTTAACAAATCCTTCTTCTGCAGCCGGACTTTATATAGGTGAAGTTGGTTCTGGAACAAATAGTCCAACTCAAGTACAATTTTTGAATAGTAATGGTGATGTAATTGCAGAAGAAATTTTTACAATTAATAATCCTAATTTAATTGGAACAGGTGGTAACAATCGAGTTTTTTATGGAATTACTAGCAGTGAACCTATTGCTATTATTCGGACAATAGAACCTGCAAATGATGGAGATGGTATTATTTATGATGATGTTCAATTTGTAAATAATACCCAATCTGTTCCCGAATCATCTAATATGTTAGGAATAGGTTTTATGGGTTTATTAGGAATATTTTGGACTTTTAAAACAAGGAAATAAAAATATAGTTTAGGGGGTTAATACAATTAACTCCTTATTCTTCTAATTCTTGAGGTTCAAGAACTAATTTAATACCAGCAATAATTTCGTTAATTCGTGCTTCTGAAAGTTTGCCAATAGGATCACTAAGCAAACGTTTATCCACTGTAAAAATCTGAGAAATATTAACAACACTTTTTTCTGGTAAATTCCCTTCTTCTTCATTCAATAATACATTACCAATCGCTCTTGCTCGTCTTAAGTTTGTTGTTAAACCACAAACAATAACAGTTCCAATTTTTGACTGATTAAGAACGTTGTTTTGAACAACCACACAGGGACGAAGATAAGCAGGTTCAGATCCGATAGGTTGTCCCAAATCAATCCAATAAATTTCTCCTTGAAAAATTGTCATAATTATTCAGATAATTTACCCTGATGACATCGCATTGCTTCTAACATTTCAATTTCCGATTCATCTAAACCATCACTATAAGCATCATCCCAACTTTTCATTAATTCTTTTGCTGTTTTCGACTTACTTAATGGCAATTGTTCAGTGACTTTTTTAACCAACCATTGTTTATCCTCAACTGAATAATTACGCAATTTTTTTTCAATATTCATAACTTGATCCGATGGCATTTCATTAACTCCTATTCTTCAATGGTTTAACTTTCACTCATTGTAACATAATCAATATATTTTTTAAGACTACCAGTTTCTAAATAATTGTCAAAAAATCCCTTTTGATAAGCAAAGGACTTTCAGTTATTCCTCGGTTGACATATTGTATAAAAGATTCTGAATTAATACGAGAAAGTATCTTGCTATATTCAATGACAATATAACTATTGTGCTTCAAATAATAGAAAGTAATCTTATTATTTTTCCAAACCCATAATTCCGGAACACCAATCTTTTGATAACTCGATTTTAATATTTCAATATCACCACTACTAAATATTACTTCAACAACTAAATCTGGTAAATCTTTGTCACAATTAAAAGCATAAGCAATATCTGGTTCTCTTCCTGTTTGTCCCGATACATTTAATCTTGTCTGTCCAAAAGGAAAATCTTGAATTTCGTACTTTTCACAGTAAGCAATAATTAACCGGTTAATAACCTCAGAAATTCTTTCATGATTTCGTCCTGGGGACACAATAGTTATTTCTCCATTAAAATAGGAAACTCGATAACCTGAATATTCTTGAGACTCAAATTTCTGGTAATCTGACCAGTTTGCACCAGTAATCGTTAGTATTTGATCTTCCTGAGTAAATTTATCACGATTTAGGGGTAAATTAGCTGTAATTAACATAAATTTTATGGAGACAGATTAAGGAGTATTAGCTTTAATAAATGTCTCAAAAATAGGCAAAACCATAGGAGGAATTTCATGGCCCATAGCAAACTCATGATACTCAATTTTAGCATCGATCGCAGTTAATTCATCCCTAGCTTTTTGAGCCATTTCTACAGGTACAATCTGATCATTTTTACCATGAATAATCAAAATAGGAGGAAGAGGAGAAGCTGACTTTTGCGGTTGAAACTGTAAATAACCACTCAAGCTACAAACACCTGCTAACGGTAAATTAATCCCTACATCAAGAGACATTGCACCCCCTTGAGAAAACCCGCTTAAAATAGTACGAGATAAGGGAATACCTGTATCTGCTTCGAGAGAAATCAACCAATTTTTTAACAGTTTATGACTTTCTTCTATTCCTTCGTATTTCCCAGTTTCTAACGCATACCAAGCAAGTCCCCCAGGTACTTGTGGATGAGAAAAAGGCGCATTGGGAAACAATAAGTGATAGTCAGGAAGGGTTAACATAGAAGATAATGGGGCTAAATCTTCCGCATTTGCCCCCCAACCATGTAACATGACTAAAAGATATTTCGGTTCGCTATTTTGCGGTTTAATAGAAATGGCTTCTAAAGACATAAATTTACTTAATAATTAATTCTCAATTCCTTTAATTTCCCAATTTCCTCCATCAAATATTTCTAATAATTGTTGATGGTATTGGCTTAAAGTTGGGCGATGTCCTACACTGATATAAGTAGTTCCCATGTGGGATAATTCCTGATACAATCTTTCTTCATTTTTCACATCTAAAGCACTGGTAGCTTCATCTAGAATAGCATAACTGGGTTTAGTAATTAAAATGCGAGCAAAAGCCACCCTTTGTTGTTCTCCTAATGATAAAACATTTTCCCAGTTTTCTTCTGCTTCAAAACCCTTAAATCTTTCTGCTAAGTCGGGTAAATTAACGGTTTTTAACACCTCTTCTAACTGTGCATCTGTGATGTTATTTTCCGTATTAGGATACAATAACTGCTCTCTTAATGTTCCTAAAATCATGTAAGGTTTTTGGGGTAGAAATAAGATTTTTTCTGCGTCAGGACGATAGATTATTCCTTCTCCTGAATTCCATAATCCGGCAATCGCTCTTAATAAAGAACTTTTTCCGCTTCCACTAGCTCCCATAATCAATAAATTATGCTCGTTACTGACATTTAAGGAAACATTTTCAATTAATATTCTATCAGAATTAGGAGGCTGTAAAGTGACGCTTTCTAGAGCAACATCTGATGAAATTTGGGTATGAATAAAGCTAGTTTGTAGCTTTTCTTTTTTGAAAGCTAAGGGATTTAATGATTCATAAAACTCCCCTAAACGGTTAATACTAGCAGCGAATTCTGAGATACCTTGAATTTGATTGGTAATCAAAGAAAGTGCGCTTAATATTTGGAAAAATGCGAAACTTGTTTGACCAATCGCTCCAAAATCCAAATCTCCTCGCAAGTATAATGGAGCAATAATAATGTAAGGAATTAAACGAGGGAAAAATTGATATCCTAATTGGAATAACTGAATAATTGACTGCCAAATAATTAAGAGATCAAAATTTATAATTGCAGCCATTAATCTCTCAGTAACCTGTCTTTTTTCTAACGCTTCTCCCCGATAAAAAGCAATAGATTCTGCATTATCTCTTACCCTTACCATTCCATAGCGAAAATTAGCTTCTAAGCGTAATTGATTATAGTTAATACTAACTAAGCGACTTCCTACAATTAAAGCAACTGTAGTACCAAAAATAGCATAAATTATCAGTCCTCCCGTTGCTTCTTTAGAGAGACCGTATAAGATAGCTGAGAATGATAATAGAGTTAAAATTGAGTCAAGAATATCCAGTAAAAAATCAAGAGTAACCTTGGTAAAAGATGTAATATCTTGAGTGATACGTTGATCAGGGTTATCTACTTCTGTATTAGTAGCATTAGAATCTAATTCATAATAAGCACGATTATTAAAGTATTTATTTAAGAAGTGTTCTGTTAACCATTCTCTCCACATTAAACCAAGTTTTAGTCTCGTATAACGATAAATAACAATAATGGGAAGAGCTACCACTAATACCAAACCATAAATTATCATGAATTGATAAAAAGTTTCTTCATTTTTTTGATTTAATGCGTTATCAATAAAACGAAAAGTATAACTTATAATAACATTTAATCCATTAACTACTAATGAAAGAAATAATAGCGATGCTAATAATGACCATTGTTTCCATTTATCTGCTACATTTGCTTTTTGCCAAACAAATATGACTCCGCTAATAATAATGACATTCAGAGCAATATAAGGCCAAAATGAGTTCAAAAAACCATTAACATTTTTTATTAAACCTCCCGCAACATCACCAAAAAACTCAGGAAAAAGAAGATTACTTAATAAAGTTAAGCCAATGGTTAACAAGAACGCTAAACTAACAACAGTAAAAACAATAACGACAATAAGTCCTAAAAACATCCATGTATTTTTAGTTATATATTTAACCTTTGTCGTCTCGGTTGTTTCCCTTAACTCTGTGGGGAAAAAATAAGGTTGTGCTGTTTCAATAAAGTGACGAACCAGTTGACGATTAAATTGAAAACGAGTTTGGGGCATTTTATTATGTTAACTCCTTTGAAAATAACCCTCAGTTATGGGATGAAGATATTGGGAAGTAGGGGAATTTACCCCTACAAACGGTTAATTAACCTAAGCTAAAACAGGCAGGGGAATATTGAGATGAGGATAGAGAGGAAAGCGATCGCATAAAGCCTTGACTCGGTTTAAACAATCTTGCTTAACTCCTTCATCGTTGCGATTGAGTAAACAATCAGCAATAATATTACCAATTTCGGCAAACTCTTCTACTCCTAACCCTCTGGTAGTCATCGCAGGAGATCCTAAGCGTAGGCCACTGGTGACAAAGGGAGATTCTGGATCGAAGGGAACAGTATTCTTATTAGCGGTAATATTAATTTCACTCACTAACTTATCTGCTTCCTTTCCAGTCATGTCAATGCAGCGCAGATCCACTAACATTAAGTGGTTATCAGTGCCACCAGAAACGAGCTTAAAGCCTCGCTGACTCAATTGATTAGCTAGAGCTTGAGCATTGGCGATAACCTGCCCAGAATATACCTTAAAGTCGGGCTTAAGGGCTTCTCCGAAGGCTACTGCCTTGGCTGCAATCACCTGTTCTAATGGGCCTCCTTGAGTGCCAGGAAAAACAGATTTATCGAACTTCTTGCCCAACTCGGGGTTATTGGTCATAATTAAACCACCTCTGGGGCCTCGTAAGGTTTTATGGGTGGTGGTGGTGACCACATCACAATAGGGCAGGGGGTTGGGATGATGACCACTGGCAACCAAACCGGCGATGTGAGCGATATCTGCCATGAGATAGGCTCCCACTTCATCGGCGATGGCCCGAAACTTATCAAATTCTATAATTCTGGGATAAGCAGAGAACCCACAGATTAATAATTTGGGTTTTTCTTGCTTGGCTAGTTCTAAAATAGCGTCGTAGTCTAAGCGTTCCGTTTCAGCACTGACTCCATAATGGCAGACTTCAAACCATTTCCCGGAGACGTTAACGGGGGAACCGTGGGTTAAATGGCCACCGTGGGAGAGATCCATGCCCATGATTTTATCCCCTGGTTCGAGGAGGGTCAAGAACACTGCAAAGTTGGCTTGGGCCCCTGAATGGGGTTGTACGTTGGCGTGTGCTGCTCCAAATAATTCTTTGACGCGATCGATTGCTAATTGCTCGGCTTGATCGACCCATTCACAACCACCATAGTAGCGTTTTTTGGGTAATCCTTCTGCATATTTGTTGGTTAACACCGAGCCTTGAGCAGCTAAAACGGCGGGGGAGGTAAAGTTTTCACTGGCGATTAGTTCTAAATGTTCCCGTTGCCGTTGTAATTCCCCTTGTATCATAGCAGCAAGGGTGGGATCGGTCTGGGCTAAAAAATCTAAGTTGGTATCAGTCACTGTTATTCAATCCTTTCGTTTTGGCTTACGGTGTTTCCAAACCCTAATTATAATTAATATTTGCCTCAATTTTCAAGAATATAAGATAACTTTAACAAAGTTTTTAGCAGTTGCTTTGATAATGGGATTCATTAACTATGAATTCTTGGTTCGGGATGTAATGTATCTAAAATTTCACTTTCGATAATTGATAATTCTTCTAATCTTTTTTGAACAAGCTCTCTCTCAAAATAAGTGTCTGCTAATATCCAATAAATACCATAATGTCTTGCTTCTGATGCCATTAAACTGCGGTAAAATTTAGCTAACTCTTGATCAGGACAATGGCTTCCTAATAGTCCTAATCTTTCGTGGGATCTTGCTTCTATTAAGGCGGCAATTAATAACGAATCTAATAATCTTTGTGGTTCTTTTTTAGAAATTATTGATTTTAGTTTAGCTCCGTAGGGAGGAGAAGATAGTGGGCCAAGGGGAATATTTTTTTTATCTAACCACTGATTAACTTGTTCAAAATGTTCTAATTCTTCTTGGGCGATCGCTGTTAATTTTCTCACTAGAACTACATTTGATGAGTAGCGAAACATCAAATTCAAGGCTACGCTGGCGGCTTTTCTTTCACAATGAGAATGATCTAATAAAATGGTGTCTAAGTTATTAATTGCTTGTTCTATCCAGTCTGATTGAGTTGGATTTTTTAAGATATTTATTGTTGTTTTTTTGCTCAACATAATTGTTCTGATTATTTAATTTGAATGGATGATAATAAATTAGAATTTGGTATTTCGGGCGCTTTATTAAAGGTCTGACAATCAGCTAAATATTGCTCAACAACCTTTTGAAAAGCCTGTTCTAATTCATCAACAGATAAACCATCAAACACTATTATATCTCTAATATTGATCACCCGACCAAAAAATAAGTGATCCTCTTCATCGTATTCAATGATAGCCTTATATTCTTTGTATTTCATGGGTTAATCCTTGCTTTAAATAAAAATTCACGAATGGCTTTAATTTGGTATCTTTTTAATTGTTTTTGAGGATGGGGACTATGAATATTGAGGGAGAGTTTATTAAGATCAAATCTAACTCCTCTATTATCCTCTTCGGTTGCTGTTCCTCCTATAGCTTTAATTAATGTTATTACATCATCCCAGAGAATATTATCTCTCATGGGTTCTCTAAAGATAGAATCATAAATTTTGCGCTGTTTTTTGTTCATTCATTCATCATACTATCTTCTGAACTATGAATGTATAAAAATTTGAGAGCGATTGCATTATGAAATCTTAACTTGATCAGCATAAATTTCCTTATCTACTATAGCAATAATCGGATGGTAATACACTCAATTGAAAATTTCTATAGAAGGCTGTGTTACGATGTGATAATTTTATAAATCTTAGCCTATTGACTATGATAAGCTAAATAAGCTAAAAATTAAGTTACATCTTTCTCAGCTATTTGTAGGTATTATGACTTCTATTAATGAGCAACTAACCCAGCAATTTAAAGACGCTTTAGTAAAATCCTTTGGTGAAGATTTTCAAGCAATTGATCCCCAAGTAACAACTGCTAGGGATCTTAGACATGGAGATTATCAGGCAAATATAGCCCTTCCTTTAGCTAAAAAATTAGGCAAAAATCCCAGAGAAATTGCTCAAATTATTATTAGTAACTTATCTGTAGATACTATTTGTGAAACTCCGACTATTGGCGGACCTGGTTTTATTAATTTAAAGTTGAAGCCTAGTTATCTAGAAAATAAACTGAAATCCTTATATCAAGATCAACGTTTAGGAATTGAAAAAAATCCTGATGCTGATCAAGTTATTGTTGATTTTTCTAGTCCTAATATTGCCAAAGAAATGCACGTTGGTCATTTACGTTCTACTATTATTGGTGATTGTCTTGCCCGTACTTTAGAATTTTTAGGATATGAAGTTTTAAGACTAAATCATGTCGGGGACTGGGGGACACAGTTTGGGATGTTAATTACTTATTTAAAAGAAGTCTATCCCGATGCTTTAACCCAAGCAGATGCTTTGGAAATTGGGGATTTAGTAAACTTCTACAAGCAAGCAAAAAAACGGTTTGATGAAGATCAAAACTTTCAAGAAGCAGCTAGAGAAGCAGTAGTAAAATTACAGTCAGGAGAACAAGAAAGTAGTCAAGCTTGGCAATTACTCTGTGAGCAATCTCGCCGAGAATTTCAAAAAATTTATAATCGCTTAGATATAAAATTAACAGAAAGAGGAGAATCTTTTTATAATCCTTATTTAGAGGATGTTATCACCGCTTTAGACGCAGAAGGAATATTAGAAAAAGATCAAGGCGCGCAATGTGTTTTCTTAGAAGGATTTACCAATAAATCAGGTAATCCTTTACCTTTAATTGTGCAAAAATCTGACGGTGGTTATAACTATGCAACTACAGATTTAGCTGCCTTAAGATACCGTATTAAAGAAGATCAAGCAAAAAGGATTATTTATGTTACCGATGCTGGGCAATCTAATCATTTTGCTCAAGTTTTTCAAGTTGCTAAAAAAGCGAACTTTTTGCCAGACACAGTTGAAGTAATTCACGTTCCTTTTGGGTTAGTTAAAGGAGAAGATGGGAAAAAACTAAAAACTCGTTCAGGGGAAACTATTAAACTAAAAGACTTATTAAATGAAGCGATTAATTATGCTCGTAAAGACTTAGAAAATCGCTTACAATCAGAAGAAAGAACAGAATCAGAAGACTTTATTGATAATGTAGCTCAAACCGTAGGAATTAGTGCAGTAAAATATGCTGATTTAAGTCAAAATCGTATCAGTGACTATATATTTAGTTATGATAAAATGTTAGCTTTACAAGGCAATACAGCACCTTATATGTTGTATGCTTATGCTAGAATTCAAAGTATTAGCAGAGAAGGAAATATTGACTATAAAAACTTGGGAGAAAATATAGAAATTATTCTCCAAGAAGACACCGAGATTGAATTAGGAAAATATTTATTACAACTTAGTGAAACTATCAAAGAAGTAGAAAAAACCTTACTTCCTAATCGTCTTTGTGACTATCTATATGAACTTAGTAAAAAATTCAACCGTTTTTACGAAAATTGTCCCGTTTTAAAATCAGAAGAACCGACAAAAACATCTCGGTTATTGTTATGTGATTTAACAGCAAAAACTCTAAAATTAGGATTATCTCTACTGGGAATTTCTGTCTTAGAAAGAATGTAAGAGCAAAGGGGCTTAATATTATTAAGCCCCTACTCTATTCCGCCGTTAACGATGATTTGTTAATCAGTAGATGAACTTAATTTTTCTTGAGCCAGTCTTCTTTTTTTAGCATATAATTGAATAGATGCTGCCATTGCAATCACTAAAGCAACAATTAACCAAGTGGTTAAATCTAGAGGTAAATTGTTCTTAAAAATGGCTAACAATACAATCACAACTAACAAAACCGTTGGAGCTTCATTTAAGGCTCTAAATTGTTGTCCTGTCCATTGACATTCCCCTTTTTCTAACTGTTTCATGATTCTTCCACAGTAAAAATGATAGCCTAATAATAGGGCAACAAATGCTAATTTAATATGTAACCATCCCGACTTTAAAACCTCAGTTTCTGTGGAAACTAAACCAATGGCCATGGCAACAGTAACAATCATTCCTGGGGTAGTAATAATGTTATAAAGACGTTTTTCCATAATTTCGTACTGTGCTTTAAGAATGCTTTGGTCAGGTTCTTTTTTCTCTGATGCTTCAGCATGATAAACAAATAAACGAACTAAATAAAACAATCCAGCAAACCAAACCACAATACCAATTAAATGAAAAGCTTTGAACCAATAATATGCCATAATTTCCTAAAGATTTCTCCTTCAATCATTCTTGAAATTGAGTTTATCGGGTTTAGGGAAATTTTAGGCCAATTTTAAATAAAAATTAAGACTTTTAGAAATAGGAGCATCCGCTATTCAAAAAAACTAAAGTACAAAAAAGTTATTTTATTTGTTGAAGAATTTGTAAGGCTTTTTGAACCATTGCTGTATTTCCTTGTTTCTCAAACAAATTGGCTGCTTTTTGTAAATCAGCAATGGCTTTTTGATTCTCTCCTAACTGAAAATAGGCATTCCCTCGGTTACCATAAGCCTCAGCATAGTTAGGATTAAGGGAAAGAGCTTGATTATAGTCAGCAATGGCTTTTTGATTGTCTCCTAACTGAAAATAGGTAGTCCCTCGGTTATTGTAAGCCTCAGCAAAGTTAGGATTAAGGGAAAGAGCTTGGTTATAGTCAGCAATGGCTTTTTGATTCTCTCCTAAGTTACCATAGGTAGTCCCTCGGTTATAGTAAGCCTCAGCAAAGTTAGGATTAAGGGAAAGAGCTTGGTTATAGTCAGCAATGGCTTTTTGATTCTCTCCTAACTGAAAATAGGCACTCCCTCGGTTATTGTAAGCCTCAGCTAAGTTAGGATTAAGGGAAAGAGCTTGGTTATAGTCAGCAATGGCTTTTTGATTCTCTCCTAACTGAAAATAGGCATTCCCTCGGTTATTGTAAGCCTCAGCTAAGTTAGGATTAAGGGAAAGAGCTTGGTTCAAGTCAGGAATGGCTCTTTGATACTCTCCTAAGTTATTATAGGCATTACCTCGATTATTGTAAGCCTGAGCAAAGTTAGGATTAAGGGAAAGAGCTTGGCTATAGTCAGCGATCGCTTTTTGATTCTCTCCTAAGTGAGCATAGGCAACCCCTCGGTTATAGTAAGCCTGAGCATAGTTAGGATTAAGGGAAAGAGCTTGGTTAAAATCCTCTATTGCCCCTTTTAAATCGCCTCGTCTTCCTTTTGCAAGCCCTCGATAAAAAAAATCTCTTGCACTGGTAGGATTAGACTGACTGATTTGATAAGAGTTTTCTGAGGGTAAAGCTTTAACTTCTGGGGAAACTATAGTTAATTCTGTCCCTAAACATAAAGCCATTAACAGTGAGAAAGAAAAAATCTTCATGATTATCTATATAATAATTTTTGGTTCATAGTCTAGCGTTGGAAAATAATCATGTCAAGACCATAAATGAGGTAATTACAGCTTATTAATAGAAAGTTATTGTATTTGTTGAAGCAATTCTCGAATTTGTTGAGCTTGTGCCGTATTTCCTTGTTGCTCAAACAAATTGGCGTACTATTGCGCAACAGTTAAATTTATTATATATATATAGTATTCAGTCTGCAAGAAAAATAAAAAGTTATGATTGATCTCTACTATTGGACAACTCCCAACGGTCATAAAATCACTATTTTTCTCGAAGAAGCTCAATTAAACTATGATATTAAATTAGTTAATATTGGTAAAGGAGAACAATTTGAACCAGAATTTCTGAAAATTTCTCCTAATAACCGTATTCCTGCTATTATTGACCATTCACCTGTTGATGGTGGTGAACCCATTAGTATTTTTGAATCGGGGGCAATTTTATTATATTTAGCCAAGAAAATAAACCAATTTTTGCCCACAGATATACGTGGTGAAATGGAGGTTATGCAGTGGTTATTTTGGCAAATGGGAGGACTCGGACCCATGTTAGGTCAAAATCATCATTTTAGTCAGTATGCCCCCGAAAAAATACCCTATGCTATTAATAGATATGTGAAAGAAACAGAACGACTTTATGGGGTTTTAGATAAACGTTTACAGGATAGAGATTATATTATAAACGATTATTCAATTGCTGATATGGCCATTTATCCTTGGATAGTTCCTCATCAACAACAGCAGCAAAACTTAGCAGATTTTCCTAATATTAAAAGATGGTTTGAAACTGTACAAAATCGTCCCGCTGTACAAAAAGCTTATGAAATAGCCAAAAACTTGAAAACGGGAGGAACTATTACAGAAGAATCTAAAAAGATTTTATTTAATCAAGGCAGAAGATAAAGTTAAATCAGTTATCAGTATCAGAAATTTTACTGCTTTGGTTATACCATTTGCGCCAAGCAGTTGAACTTCTGATAGCTATCCATAACAACAGCAAAGCAATTAAACCTCCATTTTGAGGAGCATCAAAAGCAAATAAAACTAATAAGATACAAATAATATCTTCAATACAAATAACCCAGATAGGTAAACCTCTTAAACGAAAAAACCAACCCACTTGAACTAATTTTAAAACAAAAGCTAATAACCCCCCAATTACACCAATTAACCATAAAGGACTCATTTCTAAATTAGCAATTTTAACAACAGTAACAGCTAATAAAGCACCAACAAAAGGACTAAAAATTAATTGTATAATCTGTAAAATTCGCTGTCCTAATAACTTTTTTGAGCCAAATAATTCAAACAAAGACCAACTGGTTAAAACTCCAATTAAAACTGGAGGTGGAATAGCAGAAAGTAAAGGAACTTGTGACCATAAATCACTCCGAAGCAAGCCAACAATTAATAAAGGTAATGCAATTCTCATGCCGGCTGCTGCGGATGCAGAAAGGATCGCTAAAATACCAATAATCATGTTATTTGACTCTTACTATCAAGTTGTCTATGTTCCATTGTCGCTTATTCTTGTACAATAATGATAGTAGCGATCGCCTTTTATCAATGGATAATTAATTAATAATTTAAACCTCGTCGTTAACTACGGGGTCTTCAGTTAAAAACCTCTCCTTTTATTTAAGAATAAAAAATAATCCATTTCTTTGTTTTTAATCATCTTATGTTTTAGGAATAGGTAATTATCCATTGTCCATTGTCCATTGTCCATTGTCCATTGTCCATTGTCAATTATTTAAAAATCCCATTATGGTTGAAGTTCCCGAAAGTTTAGAACAAGCCGTTTCCCAAGCCAAAGAAGCAGCAAAAATTGCCCTAGAATCAGGAGTAGGGCGTATTTGTTTAGAAATTGTTATCCCAGAAATTGCCCTACAAGCCCAAGCATTAGCTCTAGAGTTTATCAGCTTATTTGAAGGACAACAATCGGGTTTAAAAGTGATTTTTCCCGATACTGGGGCTGCGGCCTTAGCTAGAAGAGACTGGGGAGAAACTCCTTTTCAGGTAACAGATTTAGGCAGTCGAGCAACAGGTGTAGAAAGGAAAATTTCTGAAGCAGATGAAGCCTTTTTATTAGTCTGTCCCTCTTCGGTGGAAGTGGAAACCGTAGAGAAATTCTGTAACTTAGCCGGCGATCGCCCCGTTATTCTACTCATTCCCCAATTGGAAGATGTCTCTATTGTGGGCATCGGTTATGCTGCTAGGCAACTGCGAGAACGATTTATTAGTACATTAGAATCAGTTTATTATTTTCGGCCGTTGGATGGTGTGGTGGTATTGCGTTCCTATCCCTCTCCTTGGTTGGTATTCTTAGAAAAAGAAGAGGGTTATGAATTAATTGCTGAACAAGGTCAAAAACCCATGGGACAAGCCTTAGACATTTTAGTTAATAATGCCTTGCAGGGGGAAGAAGATGATAGTAATCAACCTCAAGCGAAAAAGTCAGGAATTTTTGCTAGTATGCAAAGTTTTCTGAAGGCTTTAAGTCAGTAAAATTAAAGGAATAAAATCAATATAAAATTGATTTATAGTTGCTAAAAAAGAGAGAAAAATGAACAAAAATCTGAGTGTATTTTATTTCAATGATGGCAAAGGTAGAGCCGAACTAACTCGTCTTATTTTGGTTTATGCTCAAATTCCTTTTAATGATCAGAGACTTTCCTTTGCTGAATATCTTTCAATGCGAGATAACGAAAAACTGCCCTTTGATCAATTACCAGTTTTGATAGCAGATGATCAGATTATTGGTCAATCTTGTGCTATGGCTCGTTATGCAGCTAAATTAGCCGGTTTGTACCCATCAAATGACATTGAAGCTGCTTTATCCGATATGATTGTTGATGCTTGGCGAGACTTATTAGACCTATTTTATGGGTGTTATGTTGATCGAGTTACCAAAGAAGGAAAGTTTGTCATGACTATGCGCTCTGATCAAGAAAAAGTAGACAAACTTAATGAATTTTTTGCAGTTATTTTGCCATCACATTTTAATACCTTTGAGAACATTATTTATAATAATAAAAAATCACCTTTTTTGATTAATGATTCAATCACCTGGGCAGATTTAGCTGTATTTGATCTACTAGATACTTTAGATCCCTATGCCTCCCATTGGACCGATGACTCAGTATCTTTCTACATTAAGGAACCCTTTGGTCCTTTTCAGCCTCCAAAAGATATATTTAAAAATTATCTTCAATTAGAAGCATTGAAAACTATTATTAGTCAAACTCCACAAATTGCTGCTTGGCTGTCTTCTCATCCCTCATAATTAATTCTAAATTGTACATTTTGAATAGTTAGAGCAACCGAACCTTTGTGATCAAATATGAATTAATGCTTAAAAAAACCCATAAGAGACGAAGATTTTTTTAGTGTGGAAAGGAACCAGATAAATTAATTGTTCACAACAACCTATCTCTGTCGAAAAAACAGGGGCTTATCTATCGAGAAAAAAGAAGCAGGAGAAAGACTGAATGCAAGATAAACATATGCTAATGATTCCAGGGCCAACCCCTGTCCCTGAAAGTGTCCTTTTAGCCATGGCTAAACATCCCATTGGACACCGTAGTGGAGATTTTAGCCAAATTATTGGAGAAATTACCGAAAACCTCAAATGGCTGCATCAGACTGAAAACGATGTCCTCATGTTAACAGCCAGTGGTACTGGGGCCATGGAAGCCGGAATTATCAATTTCTTGAGTGCTGGCGATCGCGTTTTAGTCGGGAATAACGGTAAGTTCGGGGAACGTTGGGGAAAAATTGCCCGGGCCTTTGGCTTAGAGGCAGAAGAAATCACCGCAGAATGGGGCAAAGCCCTCGATCCAGAAGCCTTTAAAGCCAAGTTAGAAGCCGATACGGACAAAACCATCAAAGCGGTTATTATCACCCATTCTGAGACTTCTACAGGGGTTCTCAATGACCTTCAAACTATCAACAGCTATGTTAAGGCACACGGAGAAGCTTTAATCATGGTGGATGCTGTCACAAGTTTAGGTGCGGTTAGTGTACCAGTTGATGAATGGGGGTTAGATATGGTGGCCTCAGGCTCCCAAAAAGGCTATATGATACCTCCCGGACTAGGATTTATAGCCGTTAGTCCTAAAGCCTGGAAAGCTTACGAAACCGCTACTCTACCTAAGTTTTATTTCGATTTAGGGGCTTACAAAAAAGCCACAGATAAAAACAGTTCACCTTTTACTCCCCCTGTTAACCTCATGTACGGGTTACAAGTAGCCTTAGAAATGATGAAAGCAGAAGGGTTAGAGGCCATGTTTAGTCGTCATCAACGCTTAACCCAAGCCACCCGTGCTGCTGTTAAAGGGTTAGGGTTATCACCATTTGCTGCGGATGAAGTAGCTAGTTGTGCTGTTACCGCCGTTATGCCTTCTACTGTTGAAGCAGAAGCGATTCGTTCTACCATGAAGAAAGAATTTGATATTGCTTTAGCTGGTGGACAAGATCATCTCAAAGGCAAAATCTTCCGCATTGGTCATTTAGGGTTTGTTCATGAGCGAGATATTTTAACTGCAATCGCTGCCCTAGAAGCCACATTACAAATTTTAGGTCATCAGGGAACGACTTCTGGGGCTGGTGTTGCTGCTGCGTCTCAAGTTCTAGGATAAAGGGGGAGCAGAGGGAGCAGAGGGAGCAGAGGGAGCAGAGGGAGCAGAGGGAGCAAAGTATTAAAATTGTTTCTCGTCTTCCCATACTTCCCACACTCCCCACCCTTCTTAGTTTCACCAAGTATTAAATTCATAATAAATATTACCACGGGTACTATGACGATTACCTCTTAATTCTTTGAGTTTTTTGTTTAAATATTCTTGGGCTTCATGGGAAGAGAGTTCTGTGGCTTGCATAAAGGTTAAGATACTAATTCTTCCCTGGCTTTGTTCTAATAACTCATAAAAAATAGTTTCAACATCTTTTCTTAGAGATTTTAAATAAATATAAATACAAAGAGAATAGATAAATGATAAGAATAAACCAAAAATATGGAATAAAAAATTGCTAAAAATAGAATCAATAAAAACAAATTCAAAGACAAGAAAAAAAACCAAAGTATTCCAAAAGATAGAAGCTTCTTTAACTTTTTCTCTCTGGGTTTTTACTTTTAACTTAGTAATGACAATAATATAAACAATGACGGTTATGGCAAAATAGACGATCCACTTCATTGATCACACCTAAAAAGCTCCTGATCAACCCTATTCTATCTTCTCGCTGCTAACTGATCACCGTTCACTGCTTAACTCTAACTGATCACTGTTCACTGCTTACTGTTCACTGCTTACCGTCAACTATTCCCAGTGAATTTGCGATCGCTGGTCACGTATCAGTTGATAAACCTTCTCAGTTTGTTGAGCCAACCTTGGCCAACCAAAACGCAAGGCCAACTCTTGGTAAGCTTCTTCCACCAACTGTTGCCCATAGTCAGGGTTTCTTAATATTTCGAGGATGCCCCAGGCCAGAGATTCATAGTTATTAACCTCGGTAACAATACCAGTTTTTTCATGATGGACAACTTCAGGTAAACCTCCTGTACTCGATACTACGACAGGGACACGGGCGGCAAAACTCTCCAGAGCGACGATACCAAAGGGTTCGTATAAACTAGGAAATACGGCACAGTCAGCGATAGTTTGAAAACGATCTAAATCTTCATCGGACATAAACCCTGTAAAACAACAACGATCAGCAATACCCAAATGATTCGCTTCTGCTTGTAGATGTTCGGTATTACCGCCACCGATGATCACTATTTTGGCATTCCTATCTAACTCTGATAATACTTTCGCTGCTGCTTGTAAGAGAAGAGAAACCCCTTTTTCACGGGTCATTCTTCCCACATAATAGATAATTTTTTCGTGATCTAAGGCAAATTGACGACGAAAGGTTTGATAATCAAAAGTGGGATCTTTGCGCTTTTTCTCGGCTCGGATGCCATTATAAATCACATCCATTTTATCCAAGGGTGTTTCAAAGGCCCGTTGCAACTCGTGGCGCATATAATCACTACAAACAATCACCCGCCAAGCATCATAGATCAAGTTTCTCTCTTTCTGAGAAATGTAGCGTTGGGTATCGTTATGAATACCGTTGTAACGACCGTATTCTGTGGCGTGAATGGTGGCAATGAGGGGAATTTTAAATAAATGTTTTAGGGCGATCGCAGCATCCCCTACTAGCCAGTCATGGGCGTGAATTAAATCAAATGGCCCTTTTTCTTGGATTAATTGTCCCCCATAATGACCCATGCTATTATTCATGTGGACAGTCCATTGAAAAAAGTCGTTAGCTTCTTGCACTGGTACACGATAAACATGAACTCCGTCGATTAATTCATAAGGGAGACTGTCACCAAACTCTACGGTGATTAAATGTATTTCATGGCCTAACTGAGCAATTTCTGGATATAATTCCGCAACATGACGGGCAATACCTCCCACAATACGGGGGGGAAATTCCCAAGTCAATACCAAAACTCTCATAAGTGGGCGTTCCTCAACGATGCAGGGAAACTAAACTAGCTTAGGATGGTTAGGAGAATTTCACCAAAACTCCTGGTTCTTTTTGTATCGGTAATATTTCTATAATGTCACTTTTGGCACAGTATTGTAAATCTTCATGACCGTTTAAGCGTAACAATCTTTGACCGTGAGTAGAACGTTTGAACATTTCTAAAAGATTATCTTGCCATTGAGTATATAAAGCAGTGGCTGCAATCACTTCGTCGTTACTCACTTCTACGGTTTGCGCATCATCCTTTATTAAAGCATGAGCGATCGCTCCTGCACAAACGGTATCTTCTAGGGAATAACCTCCTTGCCATCCGGACCCCACTAACCAAACGGTTTCTGGTTGGGTTTTGAGGATATAGTTAACGGCAGTTTGTCGATTGATCATCGCTGCAGTTATCACCGTTGGGGAATTTTCTACCCGTTGTAGGGCGCGAGTCCCATTAGTGGTGGTTAAAAAGAAACGTTTACCGTCTACGGTTTCGGGGGTACAGTCCAAAGGAGAGTTACCCAGATCAAACCCTTCTACTTTTGCGCCACCCCTTTCTCCTGCTCGAATACGTTTTTCTGGCAGCCATTTTTCACTGACTGTCATTAATTTGTCAATATCGCTGAAGGTTTGCACTGCTTCTGCACCGGCTTCTAAAACAGTGGCAATAGTAGTGGTAGCTCGCAAAACATCGATCACCACAGCACAGTCGGGTAAATGGTCTGTGGGGGTTAGTTCAGGGGTATGATAGACAAATAGCTTCACGTTTATTTTCAGCGCAAGTTGATTATGGGCAATGACTTCTATCTTATATGGGTGATGCCATCCTGGCAAAATTATTTCTCTTTCTCAATGGATCAAACCCCGTAGTTAACTACGGGGCTTAAAATTCGTTTCCAGGAGAAATAAGAATTTAGAAATGGGCAAATATAGAATTTAGACTTTATTTTTCGGCTGATTCTACATTTTACTCGTCCATTATCCATTATCCATTCCTACATTTGTTCTACTACTTGTTCTACCTCGGAAATTTCAGGGATCATCTCTCTTAAGCGTCTTTCAATACCCATTTTCAGGGTCATGGTTGAGCTAGGACAAGAGCCACAAGCTCCTTGTAAGCGTACTCTGACGATGGGGCCGTCTATTTCCACTAATTCAACGTTGCCTCCGTCTGCCATTAAATAGGGGCGCATTTCGTCTAGGACGTTTTCCACATTATCGTTGGTCAGAGCTAGTGCTTCTGTCATGATTTACCTCTACGTCAAATTGATTGAAACGACTTTATTTTTATCCTACCTCGAAGTTTTGTAATTATCCATAATTTAAACCCTGTGGTTAATGATGGGGTTTTATCAATGGTTACTCTTACCTCATTCAATGCTCAAAAATATCTTTATAATACATTAAGTCTAATTCTACAAAGACGGGAACAACTTTCATGCACTTTTGTGCAATTTCCCATCTTTCTTCTCGTTGCAACATGGTGATTAATTGTTCTCTCAGTTGAATTAAATATCTGACATCATTGGCAGCATAACTTAATTGTGCTTCTGATAAGTTTTGACTATTTCCCCAGTCAGAACTTTGGGAACTTTTATCTAGTTCTACTCTTTCTAATTCTTGTACTAAAGATTTCAAACCATGAGATCCAGTATAAGTTCTCGCTAATTTACTGGCTATTTTTGTACAAAAAATGGGTGTAGTTTCAACAGAAAAATTATACTTAAATTGACCCACATCAAACCGAGCATAATGAAAGATTTTGACAAGACTTTCATTTTCTAATAATTGTTTTAAATTGGGGGCTTCTGTTTGTCCTCTTTCAATACGAATTGCTGTTACATAACCACTGGGATCACATAATTGTACTAAACAAAGTCGATCTCTTTGGGGAACTAATCCCATAGTTTCTGTATCAATGGCAATAGCATCGGCCTGTAAATAACGTTCAAGTGTTTCTGAAGAAAGATCGCGATCGCATACTTGAAAATTGTTACTTTTTTCTGAAGATTTAGTCATTATTCTTCTATTCTCATTGTTCGATATTAACCTACCTTATTTTTGTTAATACAGTCTAAAAAAACACAATATCTTAATCTTGCCACTCTATTTCTTTGAAGATTTTTTAAAATTAAACTGTTGTATTTATTAGTGATTTATACAGTCTAGAAGACCGTGTTACTATTCATATCTAAAATAATTGCTCACAGGTCGAATGAAAACTTTAGCTATCTTCCTAAATCATGGAGTTGATTAATAACTGTAGCGCATTTTTCGGTGACAGTTTCTAATGCTTGACGTTTATTAGATTCAGGGGGTGGAATGACTTCCCCAATGCGAATAGTTAATGGTACAGGATAAGGAAAAGGTGAGCCTTTTTTTAATATTTTTTCCGTTCCCCATAAGGATACTGGTAACAAGGGAACTTGTGCTTTAGCTGCGATCATGGCAGCCCCTAGTTTGGGATCATCAATACAACCATCAATGGTACGGGTTCCTTGTAAAAAAATTCCCACTAACCAGCCATCTTTCAAGGCACTTAAAGCGGAACGAATGGCACTGCGATCGCTGGTTCCTCGTTTTACAGGATAAGCCCCATATAAGCGGATACCTTCTTTGAGTAAAGGTACTTTAAATAACTCTTCTTTAGCCATAAAAGCCACAGGACGACCCATACAACAGGATAATAAGGGTGGATCAAAATAACTCGCATGATTACTCACTACCACTAAAGGATGCTTTTTTGGTACATTTTCTTGACCATAAACTCGTCCCCGAAAGTAACCGTAATACATGGGGGCAACAACAGATCCTTTAAATAAATAATATAGGATTAAACTAGAAATAGGTTCTCTTTCGTTGAATTCGCTATTTTCCATAATTTTTGGCAAGATTGCTAGATTACTCTTTTAGAATATAAATGAAGAAAATTTACGAGTCTTATAAGTAAATTTAAAAAAACTTTTTAAAGCTTTTTAGTGACTCTAATTGTTGATTTTGTTGTTCTAATTGTGTAGCGATAGAATTACAAACTAGATCACATAAAGAAAACACTAAAGGATTAGCGATCGCATAAAAAACATTGACACCTTCTTGAGTTCGAGTAACAATTCCTGCTTGGGTTAATACTTTTAAGTGTTTAGATACATTTGCTTGTCCTAACTTAGTTATTTCAATGATTTCGGAAACATTTTTCTCCCCATCTTTTAAAGCACAAATAATTTGTAAACGACTCATTTCTGATAACACTTTAAAAAAATCAGCAACCATAGCCAACGCAGCAGGAGATAAGTCACAAATCTCTTCGTTTGTTAACAATGTCGTCTTTATAGGGTATTTCGACGTGGTTATTTTTGCCATATTGTTATCTAGGTAACCAACTATGTGGACATATTATGATTTTTAATTATACCTTAATTAATGCTATGTTCCTATATTACTAAATAGTTGTAAATTAAATGAAGTCAAAGAAACCTCTAGTTTCAACCCGGTTAAGATTACAATCGAAAAAGAATAAACAGGGATATAAATGATGGAATTAAAAGAATTATTGGATAAATATGATCTTGGAGTTAGAAAATTTCAGAATATTGTTCTCAGAGAAGCAGATTTAATTGATATTAATCTTTCGGGTGTGGATTTTCAAGGAGCCGATTTACGACAATCTCGGCTAGGAAAAAGTATTTTTTGTCAAGCAAACTTAAAAAAAGTTAACTTAAGCGAGTCTATTCTCTGGGGGACTGATTTGAGGGATGCAGATTTATCTGAGGCCATCTTAAGAGATGCGGATCTCAGTGGGGCAAAACTGGTTGATACTAACTTAACTAATGCTTATTTGAGTAAAGCTAGTTTATGTGGGGCTAACTTAACAGGGGCGGTATTATTAGGGGCTATTTTATATGAAGT
>JBFRWO010000072.1:0-5750 GCA_051439625.1 Crocosphaera sp.
ACAAGCCTTTATTTTACTCCTTCCCCACATTTTACTCCTGTCTCTTCTCAGGAGGTTAAAGTTACTAAATCCCTGGTTTTATGAACATGGTTTGGAACTTTGTCTCGTCAGGTGCAAGATGTGAGTAATAGGGTTGGGTGATAATCTCATTTTCTTCGTCCTCTATGCCCTTCCATTGGCGATAACGCTGCCATAACTCTTCAGGAGAGGGAAATTCATCTAAAGAAATTTCTCGTTCTATCAGGGCATCATTACGGGTAAAATCGTGTTCAATGAAGCCATCCCCATTAGAACTATAAGCAAAGGGAACGTCTAAAATCCTAGCATAGTCCATCGCTTGCTGCATTCCAGCACCCATACTGTGATTATTTTTCTTGACTTCAATGACGGCAATGGGTAGATTAGGACGATAGTAGAGGATATAATCAGCCCGTTTTCCTTTGCCTCGACTGGTTAGTTGGCCTCTAACTAATATTCGACCATCGGTAAAAGTAACTTCTTCTCGAATTTGGGTGTTAAGGTCCCATTTATTATTTTTAACTAAGGACGGAGTGATATATTTTGTGCAAATATCCCGTTCACTAAGACTTTTTTTATTAATGTTGGTCATGGGCAACATAATCATAACTTAGTTTTAGTTTGCCCAAATCTTAGGGAAAATGAACAACAATTTTTGCCTATAACTGTTAATTGTTACTATTTTATTCCTTGAAACTGAGTATCATTAATAATTTTAGTCAAGAATCTTTTCAATAGTAAAAGGACATTTTGCTGGATATTCAGATTCATCTTTTTTAATAACTTTGAGTTCATCGGCTTTCTAATTGAATTTTTTTGATATTAAGAGAATGTCTTATATCTTCTAGAGGAATATGCCAGAATTGATCCCAACGAATACCAAATAGAGGAGAAGCATTATTAGCCATTATCCATCCTTCAGTAATTGCGTTTAAATACTTCTCACTATTTTCAATTTGATAAATAGTAGTTTTGAGGATATTTTTGGCTAATAAAGATAACCAAAAACGAGAAAAGCGCAGTTGTTTAACACAGAATGCTTCTAATTGAATTTCTCCTATAATATCAGTATCAAAACCAGTAACAACGTGCCAGATATCGTGGGTTTCGCGAATGTGTAAAAGAATAAATTCGGAATCATTATTTATTGGTATCTGTTCTAGGTTAAATGGTGTTAAACCTCTTTCTTTAAGATGATTACTGTAACAATAACCTAAAGTATTTTCTGGTAATTTATGAAGTTTATTTAAGTCAACATCACCTAAGCAATGATATTCGTTAAATGCTTGTTTTCCTTCTGAATGTTCTTTAAGAAATGTAGCTATTTTTTTGAGACTATCAACATCGGAAAGAACCTCAAATAGTTTACCAACTACTTCGAGGTCTCCATCTTTTGCTCTTAACATCTCTAGAAAAGTTTGTAACGCTAACTCTTCCCACTGTTGTCGATTATCTTCTATTCTTAACATGGTAAATTGATTTATTTTCTAAAATTTACACTTCCCTCCTATCCTATAATATAACACTAATTTTTCAGGCGATCCTTAACCACGGGGTATTATTGTACTCCGACGCTTCTTCCATTAGAACCAAAAACAATGGGAGTTTCTTTTTTTAAAGGTTCCCATCCTACATTATAACCTGCTTTCCATGCTTGTTTTCTCGCTGCTCTAAACGCAGAAAAACTATCAGGACGCACCAGAAAAGCTAAATAATCTGTCTTAGGATCGAATTTTTTTAGGGTTTGATTAAAGTTAGAATCTGTCTGTGCAATGGTTTTATAAGATTCTCCTGTTTCAGGGGTTAAGGGTTCATAAATAAGCGCATCAAGGTCATAAAATTTAACTTGATAATATTTAGTTTTTCCTTGAAAACGTCGAAAACTTTGCATAGTTTGCGCTCGACACTTTTCGTATTCTTCAATACGATTAAGATAAAATTGATAATTATAAGTATCCAAATTTTGGGGGATTTGGGGTACAGAACATTCTGGTAAATTTTTCGTTAAAATTCCAATTTGACGATCTACTTCTTCATCATCAATATAAGATATTTTGTTATTTCTAACCTCAAAAAAGCGAGGTTTTTTCTCAGTATTAGAAACCAAAGGAGTTGTAACAATGGTACTCGACTCCACTGCAACAACGGTAATAAATAAACTAATAAACATTAATACACCGACGGTATTAGTTAAAATGTCTAAAAAGGAATCTAGGTTTTGATTAGGTGAGTTTAATCGACGATATCTTCTAGTTCTCATTGTTGTTTAATTCTTCTATTTTTAATGTCCAATCTTCATCAATGGGTTCGTATCCAATATCGATCCCCCGTTTTTCTACTATATCTCTAACTTGTTGAAACACATCGATTCCTTGGGGACGAAGGACAACAATTAAATACTGTTTATCCTTGTTTTTTTCTACCTCACTAATTAATTTATTTAAAGGTGATCGTCGGTTATTAATATCAGATTTGGGAACAAAAACTTGACTGGGATGTAATAAAATTCCATCCTCCCGACACTCTATATATCTAGGAATTTTACCTTGATTTTCCCCACTGCTTTCTTGTTTAGCAATAATGGTAATTGCTCGTTCATCTTTTAGTAGTTGGGTTGTTAAAACAATGATCAATAAAATGAGAGTACCAATGGTACAAGCTAAAATCGAAAGAAAGGGAAATAACTCAACTTCTAGGGATTTTTTGGCAAAAGAACGACGACGCATAAATTAAAGTTCTTCGGAATCAGTAAAGGTTATTAAACGGGGTTTGCTTAATTTTTCTAGAACAGGTTGAATGTGTTTTATTTCTGTTATCATAGACTGGGAAAGTTGTCGATTGACATTCAATTGCTGGTCTAATGTTTCTAAGAATTTGCTTTTTTCTTCCAGACTCATGTTATTAATTTTTTCTATTTGGTCCATTAAATTACCGCTTAATTGTTGTAATTTTTCAATTTCTGTAATAAAGCTTTGAGAAAAATTTTCTGCTGCCTTTTTAGCATAAATTTCTGCTGGTTCAATTAAAGCTTCAGGGTTGGGTAAATAGTCTTGAAAAGCTTGACGAACCGATTGATTAATACCATCATAATCTAAGTTTTCACCCTTTTCTTTTAGACGAGGTAAGACGAAATCATTGATATAAATATCTATTTTTAGCAGCAAACGAGATTCCATCCTTTCCACTAAAACTAAAGGAATCATCACCACAACACTCAATAATAAAGCCAATAAAGTGGTATCAAAAGCAACAGCTAAACCACTGGTAACAGTGCCAATTCCTTCTTTAATTTGTTCAATTTCTCCCGCTTGTTCCAGGAAACTAGAAAACCCATTTACCGCTTGACTAATACCGATAACTGTGCCAATAAATCCTAATAAGGGAATCGCCCAAACCAGAACACGGGGAAAGCTATAAGAAGTCTCAGTTGCACTTAAATAAAACGTAGAATCATCTAAAGCTAACTCTGAAGCAACTTTACGACTTCCCGACTGAACATAAGCTCCTAAAACACGACTACAACGAATAGGTAAAAGCTGATTTAGTTTACTTAAATTATTTTGCAGGGTCAATAAATCTCGGGATTTTGGATTATCAAAAGTAACAGTTTGGGGAACCCAAGAACGACGCAACGCCAAAGATTCTTGTTGTAATTTAATCAGTTTTATGATCGTTAAAGAAATCACAAAACAAGCTAAATAAATAACCAAAAATTGAGTAAACCCTCTTTCATATAATAAAATCCCGATAAAAGTGGGTCTTAAAAATAACAAAGTGAGAGTATAGATAGCGACAAACAGTAATAAACCCATCAAAGATATCAACCAGAAATTAACCTCTAATTTCTGACGTTGAGCATCTCCCGATAATAATAAATATTTGTTAGACTCTTTAGTTGTTGTTGTCATCCTAAATTAAATATGAAAATAGGCAATAGAGAATTACTTAAAGTTATCATACTTAATAAAATAAGCAAACCCGATCAAGATAAAGGGAAAACAATGGTGAAAGTTGTGCCTTGGTTGGGTTGCGAAATAACTTTTATAGTTCCTCCCATCCCTTCTACTAAAGTTTTGACGATAGATAAACCCAGTCCGGTTCCCCCAACATTACGACTTCTCGCTTCATCTACCCGATAAAACCGCTCAAAAATGCGAGTTTGATGGGCCAAAGGAATACCCACACCCCGATCGCAGACTTGGATCTTGGCCTCTTGTTTTTCTTGAGAAAGTTTGAGCAAAATGGGTTCAGGAGAATGGGAATACTTAACAGCATTATCGATTAAATTTAAAAACACTTGTTTGAGGCGATTTTTATCCCCTTTTACCTTAACTAAGCGATCAGGAAGAGAAAACTTAATAGGAGTTTGGTATTGATCTACCATCCCTTTAATTTCCGTTAATAACTCGTTCAAGACGATGGTTTCCAAATGAAAATACATCCGTCCATTTTCAGCCCTAGCTAAATCTAACAAATCCTGTAATAATTGAATAGTACGCTCAGCCTCAGAAGCAGCCGTTTCCAGAGCTTCCCGTTGGATATCCGTTAAATTATTGCCCCGACGTAGGGTACTTTGTAAATAACCAGAAACCACCGTTAACGGGGTGCGTAACTCGTGGGAAACATTGCTAACTAACTGACGTTGATCTTCCCAAGCGTGGGAAAGATCCGTTAGGGTGGTTTGTAGGGTTTGGGCTAATTCTTTGACCTCACTAGGAGCATTTTCTAACTCAATTTGTACCTTTCCCAAGGTTTCAGGAGAAATATCTTTTGTCGTCTTACTCATGCGTTTTAAAGGGTGTAAAGCGTTTTGGATATACCACGCGATCGCTGCTGTCAGTAAAACAGTTACCATCAAACTCACCAGCAGCAGACTACTCATGATGCTCAAAAACATGGTTTGATCCTTGGTTATGTCTTGCGCAATATAAAATTCTCCCAACGTAACCCCTTTAACCACTAATTTTGTCGAACATAACAACCAATAACGATTATTAATCCGTTGTAAGTCTGGTTGAGGAGGAATATCGGTCAAAGAAACGAAACTGGTTTCTCCCATCCCCATTTTTAAAGCTTCAGACTGGGCTAATATCTCTCCTTGGGGATTCTTTACCCAGAGTAAGGTTTGGGGGTTAGACAAGTTATCAATGGCCTTTTGGATTCCTTCTGATGTAGAAACCATATCGCTATAGATTTCCACATCAGAAGGAAAACGTTCCGCAATGTAGCGTGTATTATTTTTATGAGTGACAACTAAAATACTCTGCATTTGCCAACAGATTCCAGTCACCACCCCACTCAACCCCAAAATAGAAATCGCAGCGATACCTACCGTTAGTCGCACTCGTAGAGAAGTTAGATGAGAAAGTTGTTTCACACTAGGGAAGGATTTAATCAGGAACATGACGGACAATATATGATGAGTTTACTTTCATCTTGTCACAATTAACTAAACCATAAATGATAAAAAGCTGAGTTTTCCCTGAAATCATGACTATAATTGGACTGGAAAAGCGATAGCGCAAGGGTAAGGCTTTTTGATAGTATCTTGAGAAGAGGATTTATTTCTCAATTATTGTTATACATTACACAAGTAACCATGCCAGAACCATTTAGATTTAGCAGTGGTCACGTCGCCTATACCGTAGCAGATTTAATCGGAGTTTGCAATCAGTCTCCTCAAGAAATCATATATCATTTGAAACGTGGGGATTTTGAGAAATGGTTAGCCT
>JBFRWO010000073.1:0-2503 GCA_051439625.1 Crocosphaera sp.
GTTCCTGTGGCAGTGTCTTCGCCGATAGTACCGACGCTAGGATTGGACAATGTAACGATGAAGTCTTCATCCGTCTCAACATCGGTGTCGCCCTGTACCTCAATTACTACCTCAGCACTTGTCTGGCCTGCTTCAATAGTGACATCACCATTGGCTGGTTGGCCGAATACGAAGTCACTGGCATTCGCTTGACCAGCAATCAGTTCGATATCCCAATCCACGGTTACTGCTTCGCTGTCGTCTCCGCTACGAGTTACGGTGAAAACAAACTCAGTTGTCCCATCGTCCCCTTCTTCTTGTTCTATACTTGCGATGGACACCACCGAAGGATCAGGGGTGGGAGGAGGCGTTTCTCCAAACAATTCATCGAAGGCAAAGGTACCATCGTCAAATTCAAACAGATCCACATTGAAGACCGTTAAATTGGTGCCAAGGTCGTCATTGATAATCCTGCCAAGATCCAGGTCAATAATGCCACTGAAGGTATACTCACATCTTGCACCAAGAAAAGTTGATATGAGAAGCGATACCCGAAATCCTTATCTGACGGGGGTTGTCTTTAGTTCTCTGTTTCATCAAGAGAACAGTTATTAACAATTAATAAAAACCCAACATACTTTTTATTTTACTCCACCCGATGGCCGGGTTTTTCTTCATCAGGATATAAATCTAATAAACTTTCATATAAATCTTCCATAGCTGAAGTTAACTGGTCAATTTTAGTTCTTCTAATAACAGCGTTAACTCCATCTATGTGTGCTTGACTTCCCGCTTTTCCCAAATGTTTAAAACGAGAAAACTCACCTTTTTTATTGGCTTTAGGGAATACGGCTGATGAGGACTTAAGTTGATAATACCAATAACGATATTTTGCGCCTTTAGCTCGATATCTCGCTATGTAACAATCACGAGGGGCTATCCATCCTTCTGCCTCGATTTCAGATATTTCCCGTTTTAAAGCATCTATTGCGCCTTTAATACGGTCTGCTCGTTGATTTTTTTCTAGTTCACTTTCAGTCCTTGGCATTTTCCACTTTTATCTTGAGTAAGTGTGTTATCATAGTTCTCTTATTAAATAAGATAACTATGCCAGCACAGATTATTTTACCTCAAGTCGAGGAATTACTTTCAACTTTAAAAGATTTAATGCCTACGATTTACCAAAAAGAAACCCTAGAATCTATTTTAGGATTATTGTTAGACGGACAAGGAAATGCAGTTCCTCATCATTGTGAAACCAAATCTGAAAGTGCCATTAGTCGCTTCTTGAATCATTATAATTGGCCAACTCGTTCTTTGATACGTACCATTCGTTCTTTTATTTTAAATCTTGTTTTATCCCAACGAAAAAAAGGAAGAAAACCCATTTTACAAGTTATCATAGATTTAACAACCTTAGAAAAAGTTGGCAAGTTTCCTCACCTAAAAGACTTGATTCGAGTCTATAATCATAAGAAGGGTTTACATATTGTTGTTCTTTATTTAGTTGTAGGAAATTGGCGAATTCCTTGGAGTTTTCGTGTCTATAGAGGAAAAGACACTCCATCTCCATCTCAATTAGCTTTAAAGCTTCTGAACACACTCCCTTCTATCTTAACAGAATCTTTCCAAATTTATGTCTTGGGAGATACGGCATTTGGCACAATTAAATTTATCAAAAAAATTCGTAGTTATTCTTTTAATCATCATGGAATTCTGGGAATCCCTAATACCAGAACATTAACCGATGGACGTAAAGTATCTGAGTTGAAAACTCGCGGGCAACAAGTATATCTAAAGGGCTTAAATTTTCCTGTATTTATATCATGGGTTTGGCTAAAAAGGAACGGAAAAAGAGTTAAACGATTTGTGATTTCTACGAAGCCTATGAAGGGCAAAACCATCGTCCGATGGGGAAAATATCGGTGGCAAATTGAAGGTTTCTTCAAAACCGCAAAACATCAGTTTAGTCTCCACCGTTTTGGACAAAAAACCTTACTAGGGGTTTATCGTTGGTTAATTCTTTCTTTTCTTTCTTATATACTAGCATATTTGACTTATTTACACAATAATAATTGTGATGATTTAGATTGGTTTGATTCAGCCCAACAAGCATTAGTTTTACTTCTTCCACACATTTTACTCCTTTCTCTTCTCAAGAGGTTAAAGTCACTTAATCCCTGGTTTTATGAACACGGTTTGGAACTTTGTCTCGTCAGGTGCAAGATGTGAGTCTAACAGTCTGTTGTACAATTTGTTCAACTGATTGTTGATTAACACTTTGTTGAACAGATTGTGATACACTATCAAATCCTAAGCCTTTGGTGATGAGATCAATGATAGTGGCTGTTTTATCGTACTTCCCCTCACCCTTGGCAAAATTAGTCATCCCGTAGTCTTCTATTTGGTGATAGATGTTATGAGGGATTCGAGCAGCTATGGCTATTCTCTTAGAGGTTATCCAGGTTTGATTTGGTTTCGTCTCACTCTTCGTTATTGATATGTTCAACAATGTGTTATACAG
>JBFRWO010000074.1:0-6205 GCA_051439625.1 Crocosphaera sp.
GGTTCATACTGTTGGTTTATTTTTTACTCTAAGTGATAGTGAAGGTAAAACAACACTAAAATGTGTGATTTGGAACTCCCAAAAAAGTCGATTACAAGAATTACCCAAACTGGGAGCAGAGATTTTAGTCAAAGGAAATATCCGTTTATATCCTAAGAGGGGAGAATATCAATTAACAGTCTTTGAAGTATTAGCTACAGGGGTCGGACTTCAGGCACTACGGTATCAACAGTTAAAAAACCGACTGACGAGGGAGGGATTATTTGATAAAAGTATTAAGCAACTGCTACCTTCCTTTCCTCAAATAATAGCAGTTATTACCGCAACAACAGCAGCAGCTTGGGGAGATATCCAAAAAACATTAAGCCGAAGAAACCCAGGGGTAAAAGTCTTATTTTCCCCTGCAACCGTTCAAGGAAAAGATGCTCCACTTAAGATTGTCAAAGCTATGGAACGAGTGAATAATGATGGACGAGCGGAGTTAATTATTTTAGCAAGGGGAGGGGGAGCAGTAGAAGATTTGTTCTGTTTTAATGATGAAAGAGTTGTGAGAGCGATTGCTGAGTCCCCTATTCCTGTGATTACTGGTATTGGCCACCAAAGGGATGAAACTTTAGCGGATTTAGTGGCAGACGTAAACGCTCATACCCCCACAGCAGCCGCAGAAATAGCTGTTCCTTCTTATGAAGTGCTAAAAATTGAACATCAACAGCGCAAACAAAGACTATTAGCGAGTATTCAGGAAAGACTCAAACAAGATTTAGGGCAACTAGACGGGTTAAAAAACCGTTTAAAAAGTATTCCCCTTAATGCAGTTTCTATCAGAGAAGCAAAAATAAAAACGTTGATGTTAAAGCAGAAATTACAAGCATTAGACCCCTATGCTGTGTTAGAACGAGGGTTTTCTGTGGTGAGACAAATTGATGAGGAAATCGTTAGAGATGTTGAGCAATTAAATGAAGAACAAGAATTGATTATACAATTAGCACAGGGATCGATTAAAGTGAAAGTAACAGAAATTATTACGGACTAATTGTATTTGTATTTATGTCTTCTTCATCTGAAACAGAACCAAATTGGAATTATGAAGCATCCGTAGCAGAGATTGAGGCTTTAATAGAGAAGATAGAATCAGGAGACTTACCATTAGAATCCGTCTTTTCTGAATTTGAAATAGCGGTTAAACAGATTCAGCACTGTGAACAATTTCTCTTGACGGGGGTTAAACGGATGGAATTATTGATAGAAACTTTAGAGGATGATTTGGATTTTTAAATAATAAAGCCATCACGATAACAACAATTAATAATTAATTATCCATTATCCATTGTCCATTATCCATTATCCATTGTCCATTATCCATTGACTTAAATAGATTTTAGTTTAACTAGATTCCACCAGGAAAATATTCCAAAACTCAAAAAAGTTATTCCCATAATCGTTAATGATAAATTGAGAGAGTGTTGGTCAGCTAACCACCCAGACATTGTTCCAATAATAGCAAATCCTAAACGAAAAACAAAACTTTTAACTGAAAAAATAGTCGCCCGTGAGCTAGAAGGAACAAGTTTGTTTAGAGCTTCATTTAGTAAGGGCGTAACCCAACCTCTGACACAATAAATAATGGCAACAAATAAGATAGCCCAAACTTGACCTATAATACCTAGAAATACATAAGAACCTGATAATAATATAATCAAAAATAGTAAGGTATTTTTTAATCCAAGTTTTTCTGACAGATGACTGGTTGTTAGAGAAGCACAACTCATAAGTCCATGAAAAACTACCCATATAATTCCAAAGAAAGTTGTTGGTACGTTATAGTTAGATAAATAAGCTTGAGATAACCAAACTATCAGAAAAGTAGCGACTGAAAACGTCGCACTTAGGAAAATTAACCATCTAATTGAGTGGTTGATAATTAAAGCATTTTTGACAATTGATATTAACTTGACTTTGATTTGATAATTTTCTTTAACTTCATGTTGCGGTTCAATCAATTTTATAGCTAAAAGACAATAAAGTAAGATACAAACTGTTTGTAGATAAAAAGGATAAACTAAGTTATATTGAGCTACTATAGCTCCAATTAAGCCACAAACTGCTTCACTTATTCCCGAAATAGCTACTAATTTACTTTCAAATTTACGGTATTCATGAGCGCGGTTTAATTGTAAAAAGGTATCATAAGTTATAGCAGTATCGGCACCTGAAATTAAACTGCCAGCTACTCCTGTTAAAAATTCAGCTAAGATAAACCATAAAAAAGTCTGTTGAGTACAATAAACCAACCAACTAATCACCCAAATACTACTACCGAAGACTAAACAAAATTTCCTACCCCATTGATCCGCTATATATCCGGAGGGTATTTCTAATAGAAAAAATGAAATAGAAAGAACCGTTTTTAGGAAAATTGATTGCTCAATTGATAACCCATGAGATTGATAAAATAGCATGATAGTGGGAATGGGAAACCAAGCAAAAGATAATCCTTTTAAAATTAAAAGTTTGCTCAGGTTTCTTTTGATTGGTAGTCTAGGGGTTATTGTCATTCTCCTATGAAATAGTAATCAAACTTTCCTTTTAAGACGATAAAAGCAAAAGCAAATAAATAATCATTATCTTTCAAGCTGTTTTACTCTAATTGTTAAAATATAGCATTACAAAAAATGGTTAGGACACATATATTTTTGTTTTAGGGAACAGAGAATTTACTGAATAATTAATCTTTGAAAAGATTAGTTTTTTAAATAATTAGTTCATCTTTGGAGAGTCCTACGAGTTCTAAACTTTTGTCCCATAGTTGTTGAGCTTTTTCAAGATTGTATGATTCTTCCGAAGACTGAATCATCTTTAAACCACTAAAATATTTTCCTGTTACGTTTTTTAACTCAGGATCTTCAACCAGCCTTGCTAAAGCTTGTCCGGATTGTTGTGTGCTATTAATTTTTGGAACAAAAGTAAAAAGAGGAAGAATATAATCCCAGACCATTTTAGCTAAGGGGGGATAATCTTGAGCTAAGCCAGTCCCAGGCATTAACCCGGGAGTGAACACATTGACCGTAATAGGACGTTCTTCTGTGCTAAATCCCTGTTTTTCCAGACGACGAGATAATTCGTAAGCACACAATATATTACAAAGCTTCGAGGTTGTATAGGCTATACGACCAATATCCGAAACACTTTTATCGTTTAGAGTTGAGTCTAATTCGGGGTGTGCTAGTAATTGAGGATCTTGAAAATTGGGGGCTGGCATCCCTGTTATCTTACTTGGATCATGAGTATCGCTACTAACAAAAATAATTCTTCCTGGCGATTTTAAATGCTTTAAAAGAAGATTAACCAGTAAAAAATGTCCCAAGTGATTTACAGCAAACGTGGTTTCTGTGCCATCTTCTGTATAGGTTCGTCTTTGAATAAACTGCACTCCAGCGTTACAGATAATTGTTTTCAACGGAGGCAAATTTTTCTGTGTGAATTCAGCTTCAAATTGACGAACTGATTTCAAAGAGGCTAAGTCAAGATCAATAGATTCAATCTGGTGATTTTTGCTTAAATCTTTGAGTTTTTCAACAGCTTTTGTTGCCTTCTCCTTATCACGACAAGCAAGGATAAGATAGATATCTTTGTTCAACGCCAGTTGTTTAGCACAAGCATAACCCAATCCATTGTTTCCCCCTGAGATAATAACCGTTTTCATTTTTTTTACTTTATATCTTTAACAAGCGAATTAACACTATCAATTTTATCAGCGATGGTTTGTTCCCTATCAGTACGAGTACCTAGCCGAATCGAGGTACTAATTCTGGGACTTCCCATAGTATGGATTTTTTCATGGCAACGTTTAAGTGCAGCCATGACCTCATCCCATTCCCCTTCAACATTGGTTCCATACCCATGAAGTTGTGGATTAAGATTAGCTTCTGTGAAAATGGTTTGGCATACAGCCACATATTCAGCAACGGAAACCCCAACGCCTATAGGAATAACGCAAATATCAGCAATGACTTTCATTTTTCAGTTCCCTTCCCTTTAGAGATTTCGGTATTAGTCAACAATGTTTCAATTTCTGAGAGAAGCCTCAACAATTTTTTTTGTTGACGAGTATTTTTTAAAGGCTTAGCTTTTTTCAATAACTTGGATGTTTTGTTAATCTGCTGCTTAAATAAAACTTCAGCCTCATCGGTGTTATTTAAACCGCGCCCTTGAAGGCTGATGTCTTCATTTATTTGCTGTTCTTTTAAGATTTTAATTTGCTGCTTAATCTCAGTTAAAGACAGTCCCTGAGCAATAGCCTCATCCAACAATGTTTTTTCCTGGTCTTCGTTTTTTAGTGTACTTATGGCTTTAGCTTTCGTATAAGCAATAGTTCCTTTTCTGATTTGTTCGAGGATATGATTCGGTAATTTTAACAAGGGGAGACGATTATTAACAAAGGATTGCCAGCTTTGTCCTAAGCCTTCAAAGATACTTTTTATTTGAGCTTGTTGGTCACTACCAATAACGTTATTGGTAGCTTTTCCTTTTTGCTCATTGTCCCATCGATACAATAAAGATTTGACTTCTTCTACACTTATTTGTAACTCTAATGCTAGTAAACAAAGAATTCCCTCTGTTTCTTCAACAGGATTAAGGTCTTCTCTCACCAAGTTCTCAACCAGAGCTACTGCTAGAGCTTCTTCATCAGATAGTTCTCTCACAACAACGGGTACCGTTTTCAAGAGTGCCATTTTCGCTGCACGGTAGCGACGTTCCCCTGCAACTAAGAAATAACTAGACCCTTTTTGTCTGACTAATAGGGGTTCAATAATGCCAAATTTTCGGATAGAATCGGCTAGTTGTTCTAACTTCTCTGGGTCAAAATAACGTCTTGGCTGTGAGGTTTCAAGAGAAATTAACTCAATAGATAAATCGGTTTCGGGTTCAGTGGGTAATGTGGATAAATAGTCACTTACTGACCGTCTAGATTGTGTCTTAGTCAAGGATTTTCAAAGCCTCCTGGAACAGATTTTTATAATCGGTACTCGCACTTTTAGCTGCTGAACTACTTAATCCAAAAACAGTCTTTTGTTGAATAGGAGCATCAGCAATACATTGTTTTTGATAAATAACAGATTTGAGTAAAGGAAAACGAGGATCAACCCCTAAAGCTTGTGTTGCTTCTTTAAGTAATAAAGTTCCCTTAACGGCTCGACTTAGAAACAATCCAGTTTTAGGTAATCCTCTTCTAACTTTTTGTCGATGACGCAGTAATTGAAGGATTTTACTACTACTACTAAGGTCTAGTCCTGATGGTTGACATGGGACTAGAGCGAGATCAACTACATCTAAAATCGACTTGGTTACTTCACTTAATCCTGCCGGACCATCGACAACAATAGCATCATATTTATCGGAAATCGTATCAATGGTTTCAAATAATTGCTCAGGATCTAAGATAGCTTGAGTAGGGATTTTCGCTGATTGTAATTGAGATATCCAAGTTGAACTTGATTGTTGAGAATCAGCATCAATTAAAATAACAGACCCAGAAAAAGAAAGCCAATAGGCAAAATGTGCTGCTGTGGTGCTTTTGCCACACCCTCCTTTTTGGTTGACTAATCCAATGATCATTACTTTATTTTTTCATAATATTTATTATTTTTAAGAGTACCATCTTCGGTGATCTTGTTGCGCTTTCGCGCCGATTGAGCAGAACAAGAATTAAGGGCATATCTCATGGCCACAACGAAAACAGCACAAGCGTTTCAACAATTAGAAGAAGGACTCGCAGAACTCCTCGAATCCGGCGATTGGCAGCGATATCTCAAAGTGCAATCCCAGTTCCATAACTACTCGTTTAACAATGTCATGCTAATTCTTTCTCAGTTTCCAGAAGCAGAAAGGGTAGCCGGATACCAACGTTGGCTTGAATTAGGACGACAGGTGAAGAAAGGTAGTCAATCAATTAAAATATTGGCTCCCCTTAAACGGAAGGTAGAGGAAGAAAACGACCAAGGGGAACTAGAGAAGAAAACTGGTATTTTCGGCTTTAGAACGGTTAGTGTGTTTGATATTTCCCAAACAGAAGGGGAAGACTTACCAGAATTAGGGGTCGAAGTGGTAGTCACCTACCACGACTCCCAGTCCGAACCATACATGAGACTTTCACCTCATACGGCTCTCGGCAATTAGTCCCTTGTCATGGGTACTGTTAGTACAT
>JBFRWO010000075.1:0-14384 GCA_051439625.1 Crocosphaera sp.
CTCAGGTTCAGGTGATTCGAGAAAAAGGGATGAACTTTGCCTCTATTTTACGGGCATTTATGCGACAAGATCCCGACGTTATTCTGGTGGGGGAAACTCGGGACGTAGAAACGGCAAAAACTGCGATCGAAGCTGCCTTAACCGGTCACTTAGTTTTAACCACCCTGCACACCAACGATGCCCCTGGGGCAGTTGCTCGTCTCGATGAAATGGGAGTTGAACCCTTTATGATTTCTGGGGCGTTATTAGGGGTACTAGCGCAACGGTTAATGCGTCGGGTCTGTAGTGAATGTCGAATCCCTTACAAACCAACCAAAGAAGAATTAGCCCGTTTTGGTCTGTCTGCTTCTAATGATGAGGAAATGACCATCTATAAGGCTAATAAATTGACCCCAGAGGAAATAGCCGAAGCTAAACAAAATGGATCTCTATGCCAAAAATGTGGGGGTAGTGGCTACAAGGGACGGGTTGGGGTTTATGAGGTGATGCGTAATACAGAACGGATTCAAAGCCTGATTAATGAAGGCGCAACCACCGATCGCATTAAGGAAGCGGCTGTGGAAGAAGGAATGGTAACTATCTTGGCCTACAGCTTACAACTGGTTCAAGAAGGTTATACCACCCTTGAAGAAGTTGAACGGGTAACGTTTACTGATACGGGACTCGAAGCTGAATTAAAAGCGAAGCGCAAGAGTTCCCTGGAGTGTAAAACCTGTTCTGCGGTACTCGAACCGGAGTGGATGGACTGCCCTTATTGTATGACTCCTAGATTTACTTAATCCACCTGGGTTCGGAGTTCGGAGTTGAATTTTTACTCAATTTTATTTAAGGAGAACAATCTAATGGAAATGATGATTGAAGATTTGATGGAACAACTTGTGGAAATGGGGGGTTCTGATATGCACATTCAAGCCGGTGCGCCCATTTATTTTCGTGCTAGTGGTAAATTAGCCCCCATTGATGAAGAACCTCTTTCTCCCCAAGAAAGTCAAAAATTAATTTTCAGTATGCTCAATAATAGTCAAAGAAAAGAGTTAGAACAGAACTGGGAATTGGACTGTTCTTATGGGGTGAAAGGGTTGGCACGGTTTCGGGTCAATGTTTATAAAGAACGGGGTTGTTACGCCGCTTGTTTACGGGCTTTATCCTCTAAAATTCCTAATTTTGAACAGTTAGGATTGCCTAATATTGTCCGAGAAATGGCTGAACGTCCTCGGGGCATGGTGTTAGTAACTGGTCAAACGGGATCGGGTAAAACGACTACTTTAGCAGCTATTTTAGACTTGATTAATCGTACTAGACAAGAACATATTTTAACGGTTGAAGATCCCATTGAGTATGTTTTTCCTAATGTTAAAAGTCTCTTTCATCAACGACAAAAAGGGGAAGATACTAAATCCTTTGCTAATGCCTTAAAAGCCTCTTTAAGGGAAGATCCTGACATCATTCTGGTGGGGGAAATGCGGGACTTAGAAACCATTGGTTTAGCCATCACCGCAGCAGAAACAGGACACTTAGTTTTTGGGACGTTACACACTAATTCAGCCGCCGGTACTGTTGACCGTATTGTTGACGTATTTCCAGCGAATCAACAGGCACAAATTAGGGCAATGTTATCTAACTCTTTGATCGCTGTGTTTAGTCAATGTTTAGTTAAGAAACATAAACCCAAACCAGGAGAATTTGGTCGGGCAATGGCTCAAGAAATTATGATTGTTACCCCTGCGATCGCTAACCTGATGCGAGAAGGAAAAGCAGGTCAAATTTATTCCTCTATTCAAACAGGAATGAAACTAGGAATGCAAACTATGGAACAAGCTTTGGCTAACTTAGTTATTAGTGGGACAGTTTCCTTTGAGGAAGCTGTTTCTAAAAGTGGTAAACCCGATGAGTTACAACGCTTAATTGGTGGGGCAAATATGAGAGCAAAAAGTAAGTCTCGTCGTTAGTTAGCAATCACCCCTCGTTAACGGCAGGGTTGAAATTACTGTTTATTTTATATAAAAAAAATGCCTACTTATATCGCTAAAGTAAAAGACTTAAAAGGAAAAATTTCTAAGCAAAAAGTTGAAGCAACCTCACCTGAACAAGCAAGAGCAATGCTTAGACAGCAATATCCTGCTATTGGAAAAATCAGCGAAGCAGGAATACAATTTGATTTATCAGGTATCGAGGGAGCTTTAAGTAATGTCACTGTTAAGGATAAAGCTGTCTTTTCCCGTCAATTTTCTGTAATGATTAATGCGGGGGTTGCCATTGTTCGTTGTTTGGGTGTTTTATCTGATCAAGCGACAAATCCTAAAATGAAAAAGGCTTTATCAGCTATTAGTTCTGAGGTACAACAAGGGATTAGTTTATCCGACGCTTTAGGTAAACATCCAGACTGTTTTGATCAACTGTATGTCAGTATGGTGGAAGCTGGAGAAATGGGGGGGGTACTCGATGAAGTGTTAAACCGTTTGGCTAAACTTCTCGAAGATATGGCCCGACTACAAAACCAAATTAAATCTGCTATGGCTTATCCCGTTACGGTGGGTATTTTAGCGGTACTTGTTTTCTTTGGTATGACTATCTTTTTAATTCCAGTTTTTGCCGGTATTTTTGAAGATTTAGGGGCAGATTTACCAGCATTAACCCAATTTATGCTTTATTTAAGTGGCATTATGAGAAGCTGGAAAATTCTAATTCCTATTGTCGGTTCTGCTGGCTTAGTTTTTGGAATTAAGCAATACTATAAAACCCCAGTTGGACGGTTACAAATTGATAAATTTCTCCTAAAAATGCCCCTATTTGGTGACTTAAATGAAAAGTCTGCTGTGGCACGTTTTTGTCGTGTTTTTGGGACTCTAACTCGTTCTGGGGTTCCTATTTTAACCTCTTTAGAAATTGTTTGTAACACGGTAGGAAATAAGGTGATTGCTAATGCAGTAGCAGGGGCCCAAGCAGAAATTCAGCAGGGTGGGATGATGAGTTTAGCCCTACAAAATGCCAATGTTTTTCCTCAGTTAGCTATTCAAATGATTTGTATCGGCGAAGAAACAGGGGAACTGGATGCCATGATGATGAAAGTGGCTGATTTTTATGAAGATGAAGTGGAACAAGCTGTTAAAGCTTTAACCAGCGTTATTGAACCTTTAATGATGGTTTTGATCGCTGGTATGGTAGGGGTTATCCTCTTATCTATGTATTTACCCATGTTCGCAATTTTCGATCAACTCGCCTAAAAAATTTGTCAATGTTTTTAAATTATAGAGGCGTTTTTCCTAGCGTCTCTATAATCTTTTTACCGTCTATTTTCTTATTAATTTTCTTATGTCTATTAAACCATCTCACTACGAACAACTTTTATGTGAATATAGCGATCGCTTGGGTGCTATTTCTCTCTTAAAACAGCATCGTTCTTATTTAGAAATGCTCCCTAGTTTACGTCGTCCTGAAGAAAGTTTGATTACTATTCCTCTACCAGTAGTTAAAGTTCGTCAACCACAACCTTTAAGCGAAAGTCGTTTGAGTTCTCCTAATATTCAAGAAGCGATCAAGTTACCTTGTGATTTAGCTATTCTCATGTGTGACCCGGAATGGAAAATTAAGTTAGGGTCAGAAATTATTGTTTTTATTCATCGTCCTCATGAAGATTTTTCCCATTTATTGGGACGTTGGCGACAAACTCAAATTCATTTGGATAAAGATTATGAATGGTTAATGCCGATGAAAGAAGAGCATATGTTAAGCGAAGGGGGTGAGAAAGTTTATCCTTTGTTTGCTGTCTTTGAACATAGCTTAGAGAGAATTAAAAAAGGATTAAAAGGAGCTTGTTTACCCTATATTATTCAACAGTCTATTCCAGAAGAAAGCAAAGAAAATTTAGAATATTTAGGAATAAAGTAAGGTAGCTAATTTAAGTAGACTGACATTTTGTACCTTCAAATAAAATCCTAGTTTTCTTAGACTCACATCTTGCAGCTTTGATAGAAATAGTTAGTTTAGAGAAGGAACAGGAAACAGGCAACAGGCTTAATTTTGACTGTAACTGATTGATAATTGATTTCTCTACAAATTTGTCTAAGTGTCATTTTTACCAATTAAGTCAATAACAGCATTAATTAAAGTATCATCATGAAAACTACTTTTTGTCAGATAATAATCTGCCCCTACTTCTAACCCTTGTAAGCGATCTTCTTCTCGATCTTTATAGGAAACAATAATCACAGGAGTCGATTTCAACTGTGGGTTACTTTTAATATTATGAACTAACTTAATTCCGTTCATACGAGGCATATCAATATCACTAATAACTAAATCATAATGACCAACACGAACTGCATTCCAGCCTTCCATTCCATCAACAGCAACATCAACTTTATAGCCTTTATTTTCTAACAATTTTCTTTCCATTTCTCGAACCGTAATCGAATCATCGACTACTAAAATCTGTTTACTAGATTGATGCCAATTCTTTTCCTCTTTCGTTTTAACATGATTAATAGAAATGTTAGCCAAAATCTTATCAAGAGAACGGACTAAATCCAAAACATCGATAATTAAAATCGGTGAACCATCCTCTAATAAAGCTGCCCCAGTAATATCTTGAACCTTACCCAAACGAGGATCTAAAGGACGAACCACTAAACTTTTTTCCCCTAAAAAGCGATCAATAACTAAGCCATAACGATTCATTTGATCACTAACAACAATCACAGATAAAGGTTCTGTAGGAGTCGAATTTGAAGTTAATTCTAATACTTGTTCCGCCCTAACTAAACCTATATTTTGATTATTTAAGGTAAAATACTGTCTATTCTCAACAGAATAAATATCTTCAAAATTCAAAGTTAAAATTTTTTCAATACGAGACAGAGGAAAAGCATAAGGTTCTCCAGCAATTTCCACTAATAAAGTGCGAATAACCGACAAAGTTAAAGGCAGTTGAAAATGGAAATTCATGCCCTTTCCTGGTTTAGAAATAGCCTGAAGATTACCCCCCACTTCTTGAACCATTGTTTTAGCAATATTTAATCCCACACCCCGACCTGAAATTTCCGTCACTTGATTCGCTGTAGAAAAATTAGGTAAGAAAATAAATTCCATTAACTCTGCTTCGTTTAATTCCCAAGACATTTCCTCTGTAACTAAACCTTTTTTGACAATAGATGCTCGTAATTTATCCAAATCAATACCTTTACCATCATCAGAAATAGTAATAGATAACATTCCGAAACGATGGTTTGCTTCCAAAGAAATAGTCCCTTCCGGTGGTTTTCCTTGAGCCACTCTCTCATCAGGAAACTCAATTCCATGATCGATCGCATTCCGTAAAATTTGTGTTAAAGGGGCTTCTAATTTCCTTAAAATATCCCGATCAACCATAGTTAATTTACCAATAATTTCTAATTTCACCCGCTTCTTTAACTGTCTAGCTAAATCTCTAACCATACGAGGAAAACTACTGACCCCTTCTTCAAAAGGACGCATATGAGTAGCAATAACTTCCCGATATAAACGATCCGATAAATTAAAAGAACGATAACTAAACTGTTCTAAAGCATTTAAGCGATCGTTAAGAATTGCCCGACATTCCCTTTCTTTATGAACCAACTCACTCAAATAGTTTTCTGTTTCTTTAGATAGAGGGGTTTGCACTAAATTAACTTGTAATTGTTCTAATAATTGTGATAATTCTAATTGACTTTTTTTCAAGTTTAAAAAAGACTCAGATAAGGGAACCAAAGCCGTCGCTTCAACCAAAGATTCTCCAGCTAAACCCATGAGACGGTTTAAGTTATCTGTGCTGACCCTGACAAAGCGATCTTTAGAATTTGCCGTCCCCGAAGCCGACATTAAAGAGGTGGTGGGTATCATCTCTTCAGAATCCATTAAGGAACTATCTGAGGTTAAACTATTCAAGTCTGTAACCTCCTCTTCTTCCTCATCAACCCAACTCATAACCTCCTCTGTATCTGAGGTTTCGCTGTCCGATGATGGCTCCTGTAAAAAATTAGCAGCAGCCTTGCTATCGGGACTAAAGAGAATCGTGTCCTCTCCATCTTCGGGAAAAATATCATCTAAAGAGAGATCAAATTCAGATAAGGTATCATCATCATCCTCAGTTTCTTGAGTAGTATCTGTTTGCGGAGGATTGAGAATAGAAGCGATCGCCTCAACAATTTTTTCCGCGTTAGCTTCCTGTTCAGACAGCCAAGTGTTAAACTCATCCTGTTCAACCTTTCCGACCGATTGTAAAAAGTCCACCCCTTGTAGGAGAAAATCGATATTATTAGGCGTTAAAGCGATCTTGCCTTCCATCGCTGCCATAAAGCAATCTTCCATGACGTGAGCAATTTTCACCGCCGGTTCAATTTGGACAATTCTCGCTGCCCCTTTAATGGAATGGGAAGCCCGCATCAGAGCTTCTAACAAGGAAATAGACCCTTGAGCATCTGAGGAGTCTTGCAGTTGGTTTTCTAGGGTGAGAAGGTGATCATTGAGAACTTCCCCTTGGGTTTCTACTTCCAAGCTAAAAAGATCCAACATGGAAAAATCACTCAAGTCCATTTTTTCATTCACTGTTTAACTCCTACAAAATACTATAATCAATCTCATAAATCTCATTATCCTAAAAATCCTGGTTTAATATTTGACGAGCGAGAATACAGTCTTGCATAATTTGATGTTTGAGAGCATCCAAAGAAGGAAACTTTTGTTCAGAGCGTAAAAATTTTTCTAAGCGAACTCTTAAAAAAGTTCCATATAAGTTTCCCGACCAATCTAACAAATGCACTTCTACTGTGGGAACTTGACCATTGACTGTGGGACGACTGCCAATATTAATCACACCCTTAATAACTTCTTCTGTGGCTAAAATAACACGAACACAATAAACACCACGACGGGGTAATAATTTTTCTGAAGCCACCTGTAGGTTAGCAGTGGGAAAACCGATACTTCTGCCCACTTGTTGACCTTTAACCACCATTCCTTCTAATGAATAAGGATAACCCAACATTTCTTGAGCTTGTCTAACATTGCCAACAGCTAAACATTGACGAATTCTCGAACTACTGATGCGTGAACCACTATCTTCACTGACACAGGTTTTTAACTTGGTAATATGAACAAAGACCCCGAACTTTTTGGCTAATTCTTGCAACATTTGGGCGGTTCCCTCTCTTCCCTTGCCAAAGCGGAAGTCTTGCCCCACACTGATATATTTAACATTTAGCTGCTTAATTAAAATATCTTCCACAAAAGCTTGAGGACCCAGAGAGGCTAAACTGCGATCAAAAGGTAAATGCACTAATTGCTTAATCTCCAGAGACTCTAAGCGTTTGACCTTCTCTGTCAGAGGCGTTAATAATTGTCTGCTTTTGCCACTAAAAAATTCTTGAGGATGCGGAGTAAAAGTGACCAGGGTGGGGATATACTCCTCTCCAAACTCTATAATTGGTTTGAGAACTTGTCGATGTCCTAGATGGATACCGTCAAAGTTACCCAAAGCAATGGCCGTTGGGGTTTTAACGTTGCTAGTTGATGATGTTACCCACACATTAACTCCGATAGTGTCCTCACTAAAAAAATAAAATTTCCTGTCATAACTTAAATTTAGTTATAACAGGAGATTTTATCAACCATAATTAGGGGTAGGGTTAGAGTAAACCTAGGTAAATCTGGGTATGTGAAAAAATTGCTGATTTCAACTTTTTTAGTGAAAACGAACTTAAATATTGTCCTAAAAAAGTGGTTAATCACACCCCATACCCCTTGAGGTGAGGCAAAAGCCCCACTAATTTTTTGAATATTAGTAACAACCTAGGTATTCCACCTACTGCCTAAACCGCTTTGATCGTTTCATAAACTTCAATATATTTTCCCACGGGGTTTCGCCAAGAATAATCACAACGCATTCCTTGGACTGCTAATTTGTTGAATGCTTTGCGATCGGTGTACCATAGCTCTAAGGCACGGTGCATGGCTGATTCCAAAGCACTGGGATCGGTATGATGGAAAACAAAGCCATTGCGTTCTTCTGGCAGATGCTCCTCATCGTGATCGTAGTCAAACACCGTATTAACTAACCCTCCAACCCCACGCACAATGGGAACAGTTCCATATTTAAGGGAAATCATTTGAGTTAGGCCACAGGGTTCGTAATTACTGGGAACCACCATCATATCTGCCCCTGCATAAATGAGGTGAGATAATTCTTCGTCAAAACTCAGTTCTAGATGAACATCAGGATGATCATTTAAACGATGTTTTGTCTGCCAAAAGAGATTTTTTAAGTGGTCAGAAGTAGCTGATCCCAATAAAACAAACTGCGCGCTTCTTCTGAGAGCATATTCTAAAGCGTGGAGAACTAAACCAACCCCTTTTTGGTCATCCAGACGACCAATATAGGCAATTATCGGTCTATCTTTGTCTTCTAACCATAACCGTTCTCGTAATCCTTTTTTGTTATAAGCTTTTAATTCAAAATCATCTGGACCAAACTGCATGGAAATATGCTCATCCAGTTCTGGGTTCCATACCCCATAGTCTAATCCGTTGAGAATCCCTTTAAACTTATCTTGATGAACAGCAAGGATATCACCTAACCCATAACCTTCATTGCTAAAACGGGCTTCCCAAGCGTGGTGAGGGGAGACAGTATTAACAGCATTAGAATAAACGATACCTGCCTTCATAAAGTTAATATGATTGGGTATACTGGTATCTTTCAGGCGATCGGGACTCAAATAATAACCCTCATTATTCAACTGGGTAGCGCGTAAAATCTCAACACTACCCCCTCCTTGATGTTTAAAGTTATGGACGGTATAACAAACCCGTTGACCATCCATCCCTCGATATTTATACTGTTCAAATAACATCACCGGCAGCAGTCCCGTTTGCCAGTCATGACAATGGATAATCTCAGGACGCTTCTCACTCATACACATATATTCTAAAGCCGCTCTACTAAAGAAAGCAAAGCGGAAGTTATCATCATTGTCTCCATAATATTTGCCTCGGTTAAAGAAATTCTCACCATGAGGTTCGATAAAGAGACAGTTGAGTCCATGTACTTTACCACGCAAGACACTACAGTGAACTGAACCACCTCCCCAAGGTACCCATAAATCCTTATAGTCTTCCTGTAATTCCATGATATGGTCGTAACGCATACAATCATATTTGGGAAGAATAACATCTACAATATGACCTTGATTTTCGAGTTCGCGACTTAGCCCGAAAACAACATCACCTAAACCCCCAGCCTTAATGACCGGGGCGCATTCCGAGGCTACTTGGACAATATACATAATGGCTTCTTACTTTGATCCCTCTTTAGTTATATCGGCTATTGTATCAATTCTTAATATGCTACAAGCAATGTGTCAACTCTTTTCAAGAGAAGAAACAGGTTATACTGAAAACACTACTGGCGTGATTAAGAAATCATAGTCTTAATAATACCTGAGTTTGATGCCAGAATTGAATAACCCTACCGTGTATACGGGTAGGGATTCTTTATGCTATAGAGGATAAGTTAGTTTTGATTGTTGTTTTTTGTCCCACTTAAGCTGCTTGAATCAACTCTTCTAAGGGTTGCCAACGGAAGTATCTTTCACCTCCCATTTCAACTACTACTTTCAGCCGAGGTTCTTGTTGAGGTAAAGCGACTAAATATTCTAATTCTGCTTTGGAAAGGATATAACCCTCTATAATCCATAAAACTAAGCCTTTGGAACGAGGAGATAAACTTTCGAGTTGATAGGCAGCAATAGGCGGCACGAAATATATTGGTCCAACGGCAGCAGTTTGAGCAATATCCTTTTTTCCTAGATGGGGAGGCCGTACCCCATGAATTCCCATCAAATAAGCACCCACATCCCCTAAACCTCTAGCAGATAGGGATAGACTCTCATAGCCATTAGTGCGTAAACGTCTTTGATAGCGTCCTTCATAACCGCCTTCTAGGGGCGCATAAACCCCTAAGGTGCCTGACTTCTCTAGTGCGCGAACAAATCCTTTTCCTGTGGTAAGCAGTGCCATCTGATTAATACGATAATTACATCTACAAATTCCTCCCTTGATTATAGGAGAAGGACTGCCGATCTGGAGAATGCTCAGTTCAGAATTAAGAATCAAATTGCTTCAGCCCAAGACAAAAAGTCCATCTATAGGTTAAAGTCAGATAGGAACTATTAACATTTATTCAGGATCAATCCCTCATAAGGAGAAGAAAATACTATGCTAACCTTAAAAATTGCTGTTTACATTGTTGTGGCTTTCTTTATTTCTTTGTTCGTTTTCGGTTTTCTTTCTAGTGATCCCACTCGGAACCCCGGACGTAAGGACTTTGAATAGGAATTTTTGGGCAGTACCTAAGCTCAAATCTAGATGTGTTAAGTTAGGTGAATAAAACGATAGGGGCGAGATATGGCTCGTCCCCATCTCATTTCAATTGATCACGCTGCAGGTAGCCACTAAACCTTTGAGCTTGATACTATTAATTTAAGATGGCCCCATTCGTTCCACCACCTGATCCTCCAGCCCAAATCAAAACTGTTGTTTCTCCTAGTCAGGAAAAGCACCTAGACCTTTTGACCAATTCTCCAGGCCAACCTAGAGAAGAGGCTGGTGATATGAGAATATTCGCCCAATTACCTTCTGAATTTCCACAGACACCCGTAACCCTGCCATTGGCAGAGAATATTCCTACGTCTCCCCCAGAGGTAGTTGAATTTTATTTATCTGCACCAGAAACAATCTCAGAGGCAGATGTAGCTCCTTCCTTACCCTCCAGGGGACAAGCTGCTGACCTCTTGGGTGATCCCATCACCACGGGAAACCCGCGATCGCCACTGTTAAGCCCATTTAAGCCCAGATCCCAAAAAAGCGTCTCCAAGACTATCCGCTTAAAAGACCAAGGGGATCAGACCAGACTCTTGCGCCTCAAACCTAGAGATACAAAAACACAACCCTTAGAATTATCCATCCCTCCGACCTCAACGTTCGCTCAGGGAGGAGTAGGAAATACCAATTCAACACAGAGCGAAGCAGCACCAGTAGTCGAATTGGTTTCCGATCGCCAGGAGTACGACGCGGAAAGACAAGTGGTTTATGCAGAAGGTAAAGTGATTATGCGCTTCGCCAATGGGGTTTTATTGGCCGATCGCCTCTGGATTAACCTTCCAGATCAATTTGCAGTGGCCGAGGGCAATGTGGTTCTTGATCGCGGAGAACAAACCCTAAGAGGAGAACGCTTCGAGTATTATTTTGTCCAAGATAGCGGTGTTATTTTTGAGGCCAATGGAGAAATTTATCAACCCACCACCGGCCAAGACTTTTCTCCCACTTTGCCCACCTCGGTCGATAATAATTTAATTCCTAACCGAACCCTCAACGAAAGACTGGCCTTAGAACAACCCCTACAACGTATCACTCAAGCGCAAGGTATCAGCTACTCCTTTGGTGTGTCCTTTGGAGAAGAAAATATTCAAGATATCGGAGGCAACAGCGGACAAGGTAGTGGAGGGCAAATTAACCGCCTTCGCTTTGAAGCTGATCGCATGGAATTCGATTCTGAGGGTTGGCAGGCCACTGACGCTCGTTTAACCAACGATCCCTTTTCCCCTCCTGAAGTGGAAGTACGGGCAGAAACAGCCACTTATCGCAATATTGCCCCCTTAGTGGATGAACTAAAACTGACTAATTCACGGGTGGTACTGGATCAAGCCAACTCCTTTCCCACCCAAGATCGTTTGATTTTTGATCGGCGCGATCGCCAACCTGGAGTAATTGGGTTTGGTTACGATGATCGCGATCGTGGTGGTTTCTTTGTAGAAAGGGCCTTTAATGTCATCGACAGTGATACTGTTAGTTGGCAAGTTACACCCCAATATTACCTACAAAAAGGGGTTTCCCCAGAAGGATTGACGGTTGACGATCGCAATACAGATTTATTTGAAGAAGATAAGGACGATATTGAGGCAATTAGTCCACCTACCTTCGGTTTTGTCAATGAGTTTAACGCTAATTTAAGTCCACAAACCACCTTCTTTTCTAGATCGTCCCTAACCAGTCTAGAATTGGATGATATTGAAGATCGTCTCCGGACAAAAACCTTTGTACAATATCGTTTTGGTGAGCCGCTCGCTCCCTATGACGTGAGATTGGAATATAATTATCGCGATCGCCTATTTAATGGGTCTTTAGGGTTTCAAACCGTTCGTAGTAGCCTAGGTGTACTGTTGGTTTCCCCTCAAATTCCTATCGAAAAAACAGGGATAAGCGTGAGCTATCAAGGGTCACTTCAAACAGTTAATGCAGATACTGATCGCCAAAGTCTCTTAAGTGCTGACTCAGATGATCGTCGTGTGAGTTTAACTAGGTTTCAAGGGGCAGCGTCTTTAAATAGACCTTTCTTGTTGTGGTTTGGAGAAGCTTTGGCTCCTACCCCAGAAGAGGGCTTAAAATATACGTCAACGCCAGTTTTACCCTATTTAGTCCTATCTACAGGGGTAACCGGTGTTACCAGTCTCTATGGTAATGGAGACTCCCAACCCTCCCTTTCAGGTAGTATTGGTTTATCTGGACAAATTGGCAATTTTTCTCGACCTTTTCTGGATTATACCGGGTTTAATCTCACCTTTAGTCAAGCACTGCGGGGAGATCCTTCTCCTTTTTTGTTTGATCGTTTTGCTGACTTGAAAACCTTAAACTGGGGTGTAACTCAGCAATTATACGGTCCGTTTCGAGTTGGGGTTCAAAGTGCCTATAACATCGATACAGATGAAGAAATTAATACGGATTTATATGTGGAATATAGTAGACGAACCTACAGCATTCTCCTGCGTTATAATACAGTGCTAAAGGTTGGCTCGATTTCCCTGCGCATTAGCGACTTTAATTGGGGCGGTAATCCAGGTCCATTTGATGGTACTGGTATTCGTCCTGTTATTCAGGGTGTTCCTAGATAAAATTCCATGATATAATAAGAAGTTCGAGTCAAACAAAAAACAACTCAAAGCCAACTAGGAGTTAAAAGAATCAAAATGATTAAGTTACGACTAAAAAAATACGGCAAAAAACGAGAAGTCAGTTATAGAATTGTGGCTATTAATAGTGCCAATCGTCGCGATGGTCGTCCCCTTGAAGAACTAGGATTTTATAACCCTAGAACCGATGAAACTCGCTTAAACGTTCCGGCTATCGTAACTCGCCTGAAACAAGGGGCGCAACCCAGTGATACGGTACGGAGTATTCTCAAGAAAGCAAAAGTATTTGAACAAGTTAATGGTTAAATCGATTGATACCTCTAATTTATCCTATTCTGTCTCCCCTAATTACTTAAAACTGCTTTCATTTTTAATTGAACCTCTCTTAGACTCTCCAGACTCCCTGAAAATTGACTGCGAGGAAATTACCAGTACAAAACGAGTCTGGATTAGAGTAGCGGTTGATGAAGGGGACAAAGGACGGATCTATGGACGAGGAGGACGGAATATTCAGTCCATACAGATGGTTTTAGCGATCGCAGCTAAACAGGTGGAACAAACCCTATATTTAGAAATCTATGAAGAGGCTGGAGATAGTAATCGTTCCAGTTATCATCGACGTTCTGAACCAAATCGCAAGTTTGTACGCCGTCGTTCTCGTTCCCAGAGTCAAACCGATCCTAAACTCTCAATTCGCTCTCGTTGGCAAGAACAATGAAACCCGTTGATCTTCTCATTCTCTCCAATGGGCCAGGGGAAATTACTACCTGGGTCCGGCCTGTGGTTAAGGCGTTAAGGAAACAATTAGGGGAGGATCGCGAGGAAACTAGGATTTCAGTGATGTTATCTCCTTGTCCCCATAGTACAGGGCAAGAAGCTGCCATTGCTAGTAGTTATCCTGAAGTGGATCGAGTTCAGTCCAGTGAAGAGTTTTTTTCTTTCCTAATACAAGGAAAAACTCAGGATAATTGGGATTGGCGAGAGCAAGGGGTGGTTTTATTTCTGGGAGGGGATCAGTTTTATGCGCTGATGATTGGAAAGCGGTTGGGATACCGTACGGTGATTTATGCTGAATGGGAAGCGAGATGGTATCGTTGGTTAGACTCTTTCGCTGTGATGAATGAAAGGGTCATTGAAGGTATGCCTGGGTCTTATAGGCACAAATTGAGTGTTGTTGGGGATTTAATGGCTGATTTTTCCCCAGTATCTCTAAATTTTATCGAGATGGCTGCTAATCCAATCATCGGAATTTTGCCTGGGTCTAAGGCCGGAAAGTTAACTCAAGGGGTTCCACTTTGCTTAGCTATTGCTGAATATATTTATCAACAGAAACCTCAAACTCGTTTTATTTTACCTATCGCACCCACTATAGATATAGAAACATTAGTTCGCTTTGCTGACCCT
>JBFRWO010000076.1:0-9634 GCA_051439625.1 Crocosphaera sp.
TGTTATGTACTGCAATGGTAGTGGATAGTTTACCTCTTACCCGTGAAGTATTTATGGCGATGATCAATTTTGTTAGTTAATAGGACTTGATATGTCCTTTAGTTGAAATACCAAGGTTGTGAGGGTGCTTAAAAACCTTCACAACCTTTATTTTTAGGTCATTCTTTCGATTTGTCTAACAGCAGTTAAGGCCGAATAACTAACTCCTGCTGTACCTTCTCCGGGGTGAGTAGAGTCTCCCACTAACCAAATATTTTTGATGGGGGTACGAGTAGCGATACCAAAGGGACCGAAAGTAGATACCCGTTGGCCAACACCTCCGACTATTCCTTTATCCCTAGCTGTATAGTAAGCAAAGGTGCGAGGGGTTGCCGCTTCTTGATGAATAATAGTATCAGCGTTGAGGTGGAAATAGTTGCTTAAACGGGCGATCGCTTCTTGGCTATATTGTTGTTTTAATTGTTGATATTTCTCTTCACTTATATTGTTCCATATCTGAGTATCGGTGAAACTAGAGGCAATAATTGTTCTTTGTCCTTCTTTTGCCCTACCATCCCCAGGTTTACTTACGGAAACAAACAAGGAATTATTTTCCCCAATGATGCCATCATAATCATAGAAAAATTGCAGATGAGGGGGACAACTTTCGGGGATAGCTTTCTCATCAACCCCCAAATATATAACAAAGGCTCCAGACGCTTCGGGAAGTTTATCAACCCTTTGTCGATACAAGTTAAACCCAGGTTTAGTTGGTGTCTCAATCATCTTAACTAAATTTTGTACAGGAACATTAGTCACAACATGATCGGCTATTTTGGTGATGGTTTCCCCTGTTTTGCGAACACGAATAGTAACTTTAGTTTTCTTATCCTCAAGGGTTTCTATTTTCTCAACAGAATGGCCAGTAAAGAGTTTTCCCCCGTATTTTTCTAACCCTTCTACTAAGCGATCGCTCAATACCTGCATACTTCCTTGTAAATGATATAATCCTTGGGGTTCCTGGGATACTCCTAACGCTGTAGCTGCGTACAGTAAGGCGGTTTCGTCAGCATCTACTTGAGAATATAATTTTAATTGTAAATCCAGGAAGGTTTTTAATCTGCGATCGTTATATAATCCATACAACCTTAAAGCATCCCCTACGGTCATCAAGGTAAAAGGAACTGTGATTAATGTATCTAACCGTAGCGCGTTAGTAAGTTGCCAGATATCCCAAAGGTTGCGAGGAGGTAATACTGGATCTCGGCCTTGAAACTTCCAACTTGCTTGAAATAGTTTAGCTAATAATTGCCAAAAAGGTTCGCTTCCGGGGAACTGTTTTTGTCTTTCTTGTTGCCATTTTTCGGGATCACGCCAAACATTGATCGGTTGGGTTTCTCCTGGTAAAAAAACGGCACAAGCAGGATCACACGGAGTAACTGGAGGTAAGTCAATCTCTAATTCTTGAAAAATGCGCTGATGAATGCCTCCGGGTTCTAAGCCTGCCACTTGGGTAGCCCCGACATCGAAGGTAAACCCCCGACGTTTGAAGGTTGAGGCACAACCTCCAGGTACATAAGCCTGTTCATACACCCTTACATCATACCCTCGACGGGCGAGTAATGCCCCGGCTGTTAAGCCACCAATTCCTGCTCCCACGACTATAGCTTGTTTAGACACAGTTTAAATTTTTGTTATAAAAGTTTATATTTTTCTCATTATATATTTATTTGTAATTCCGAGGTACGAGGAATCCAGGGCTATTTCATTGAAATCTAATAATTGTTAAAATAAACGAAAAGATGATAGATTTTGGAACAAATATGCCTAATAGACAGCCAAAAAGTATCCAGATGAAAGCGTTAGCCCCTTATGAAGATCGATTACTTGCTTGCCTGTCGTTTTTTCGCTTCAAACGTGAATACACTGTACAAGCTAGGCATTGCTTATCGATGTATCTGAGGCAAGGGGAAAACAGAATCAAAAATGAGGTTGGCTTCTATGCTAAGCGACTTGGGATGGATACTGATGAGATGATCGAGTTGATTTATGAAGATCCAGAAAAAGCTGAAACCCTACTCAAGCAAGCATTTGAGAGTGAAGATAATCCTTTATTGATGGACGAGGAAGATAATATAGACTAATAATTAATAATTAATAATTAACAATTAACAATTAACAATTATAATTCTGAGGTACGAGTAATCTCTTTTACAATAGATAGTAAAATCTAGACATATTTAATCATTTTTATATGAACAATATCTCCTTCTATAAAGCGATCGCCTATTGGTTCAAATCCTAGTTTTTCATATAAAGTTTGAATATAAACTTGAGCATGAATAACAATTTTTTGATATTTTTCTTGTTCTTTAATAAAGGCGATAGCTTTTTTCATTAATGCTGTACCAACCCCTTGACCTCTTGCGGTCGATAACACGGCTAATCGTTCAATTTTGGCGGTATTTTCATCAAGATATCTAACTCTTGCTGTTCCTATTGCTTCTTCATTTATATAGGCGAGAAAATGAACACAATTATCATCATAACCATCAAATTCTAAAACAGGATCGACTCCTTGTTCTTCTTGAAACACACAAACTCTGATGTTTTTAATGGCTTCTATTTCATTTTGATAATTAGTGGTTTTAATGGTTAATTTACTCATAGTTTTTAATAATTTTAATAATATCAAAAGAGAATCAAGACAGAGAATTAAAAGACTCTAAGGCTATTTTTTGAATAGTAGTTAAAGGTTGATTAAACTTAAGAGCGATCGCTGCACAATCTTCATATTCAGGATGAACATTAATAATAGTTTTATTCTCTCCTTTTCCTTGGGTTGCAATCTTAACTCTAATCTCTCCATACTTTGTATTAACTATTTTAATTTCTCGCTCTAAAATTGAACGTTTCTGAATGGACTTACGAATACCCAATGTAGTTGTTTCTCTAAAAATGATCTCCTCACAAACATCTATTTTATCAACCGTACAAATAACCGTTAATAAAATACCAGGGCGTGACTTTTTCATCATCACCGACTGAGTGAAAACATCTAACGCCCCAACATTCAATAAAATATCAAATAAGTAACCAAAAATTTGCGGACTGAGATCATCTATTTGGGTTTCCAAAACAGCAACTACGTCGACATTACTGTTTTTTTTTCTGTCACACTTTCCCCTATCCAGAGACGCAAAATATTAGGGATAGATAAATCTTTTGAACCTGCACCTAAACCAACTTTTTCTAATATCATCTTCGGAGGTTGACCAAAACTTTTAACCAGTGTAACAGCGATCGCTGCCCCTGTGGGTGTCACTAATTCTTTGTCAATATTGTTACTATAGATAGGAACTTGACGGGACTCCCATAACTTCAACACCGCTGGTACCGGCACAGGTAAACGGCCATGTGCAGCCCAAACAGTTCCCCCACCAGTAGGTAACGCCGAACAGTATAACGTATCAATGTCTAAATAATCTAACCCCAGACAAGTGCCGACAATATCCACTATGGCATCTGTTGCCCCTACTTCGTGGAAATGTACCTTTTCCGCTTTTACGCCGTGTACCGCCCCTTCTGCTACCGCTAAACTGCGGAATATATCCAGACTCCATTCTGTCACCCGTGACGGGAAATTAGCCTCTTGAATCATAGCTTCAATTTCAGGAAGATGACGAGCAGGGGTATGATGATGGTGGTGATGGTGGTGATCATGATCATGATCATCATGCTGAAGCAAGTTAACATGAACCTTAGTGGCCTGTTGTCCATTGCGCTGTACTTTTTCTTGACTTAACTCATATTCGTGGTCAATTTTTAACCATTTGAGTTGCTCAATCAAGTATTCTAAAGGAACACCACTATCGACTAAGGCTCCTAAACACATATCTCCGGCAATACCTGTCACACAGTCTAAATAAGCTATTTTGGTCATAATTATGGCTATTTTATACGATTTACACCCTAAAAACCCTCAAAACCGTCGCATTGACGAAATATGTAACGCCCTTAGACAAGGGGCGGTGATGTTATATCCAACAGATACAGTATATGCGATCGGGTGCGATCTTAATAGTAAATCAGCAGTGCAACGGGTGCGACAATTAAAGCAATTATCGAATGATAAACCCTTGACTTTTTTATGTTCTTCTCTATCCAATATTGCTAAATATGCAGGGGTAGAAGATGAAGCTTATCGTGTTATGAAACGTTTAATTCCTGGACCTTATACTTTTTTATTACCAGCTACCAAAGCTGTGCCAAAATTAGTTATGAGTCCTAAGCGAAAAAGTACAGGTATTCGTGTACCTAATCACCCTATCTGTCAGGCTATTTTACAAGCTTTAGAAAATCCCATTGTTTCTACTTCTGCTCATTTACCCGATGACTATGGAGAGTTTCCCACCCTTGGCTTAGAAAAAGCCAAATTATTTGACATTTTAGAAAGTCAGGTTGATCTTATTATTGATAATAGTTTAGAACCCGGTTTTGATGTATCTACTATTTTGGATATGACTTCCGCTCCTCCTTCCATTATTCGCCAAGGTTTGGGTTGGGAAGAATTACAAAATTGGGTTACAATGCAAGTTTAATTCAGTTATCAATTATTAGTTACCAGTTACCAGTTATCAGTTATTAATTATGAAAGTTATTCAAACAAAAATTCCTGATGTTGTTATTATTGAACCCCGAGTTTTTGGGGATGATCGAGGCTTTTTTTATGAAAGTTATAACGAAAAAGCGTTTACAGAAGCAACAGGAATAGAAAAAAATTTTGTCCAAGATAATCATTCGCGATCACAGAAAAATGTCTTACGGGGACTTCATTATCAAATTCAACAACCCCAAGGAAAATTAGTCCGTGTTGTCGCAGGAGAAGTCTTAGATGTAGCAGTGGATATTCGCAAAAGTTCCCCGAGTTTTGGACAATGGGTAAGCTGTCTTTTAAGTGCAGAAAATAAACGTCAATTTTGGGTTCCCGAAGGATTTGCTCATGGGTTTGTTGTTTTATCAGATGCTGCTGAATTTCTTTACAAAACCACTGATTATTATGCCCCACAATATGAAAGAAGTATTCTTTGGAATGATCCTGATCTTGCTATTAACTGGCAATTAAAAGGAGAACCTAAATTATCAAAAAAAGATCAAGAAGGTTTGCCTTTTAAACAAGCAGAAATCTTTGATTAAAAATTGTTTATGAACTCAGCAAAAACCTTACGTCAACTATTAGATGAACCTGGAATTATAGCTGCACCGGCTGTTTATGATTGTCTGGGATCTAAATTAGCGCAAAAAGTAGGATTTTCTTTTATTTTTACCAGTGGTTTTGGGATGTCTGCCTCTTTATTAGGACTTCCTGATCTGGGATTTTTAACCGCAACAGAAATGTTAAATCAAGTTAGAAATATAATAAAATCTGTCAATATTCCTGTTATTTGTGATATTGATAATGGTTATGGAAATATTTTGAATGTACAAAGAACAGTAGAAGATATTGTTGATTTTGGTGCAGCAGGAATCATTTTAGAAGATCAAGAATGGCCTAAAAAATGTGGTCATTTTGAAGGAAAAAAGATCATTGAAACTGAAGAAATGGTCAAAAAAATAAAAGCAGCAGTAACCGCTAAAAGTAACACTGATTTAGTAATTATTGGGAGAACTGATGCTAGGGCAATTTATGGACTAGAAGAAGCGTTATATCGAGGTAAAAAATACCAAGAAGCAGGGGCAGATATTCTCTTTATTGAAGCCCCTCAAACTAGAGAAGAATTAGAAAAAATTGCTAATTATTTTCCTGATATTCCTTTATTAGCAAATATAATTGAAGGTGGAAAAACACCCTGTTTATCCTTAGAAGAATTAGAAACAATGGGTTTTAAAATAGTCGCTTATGCCTTATCAGGGTTATTAAATTCTACTAATTCTCTGTTTCAATGTTTCCAACAATTACAAGCAACAGGAAGCACAGATATAACTAATAATAACTTTCAATTTGAGGATTTTAAAGCTTTAATTGAAGTTGAAAAATATAGGGAATTGGAAACTTAACGAAGTCAAAAGGAGGCAGGAGTTGAAAGGCAATAGGCAGAAGTAGTAATACTTAGATATTATCTTAAATAGCAAATTATAAGGTTTTTTAAAGCTAAATAATCTTATTTTTAAACTTTTGTCTCCCCTCCTGGGAGGGGTTAGGGGTGGGTTTCCCCCTGCCTTCTGCCTCCTCTGTCCCCCTTAACTAGAGCCTTTCGAGCTTAACCGAGCAGTATTGGTTTATCTCTTATCAGTCTGTACAACCCCTGATAGTCAGAGAAAAAACCCTGATAATTTGCTGATAACCACTGAGGAAGTCAACCAATTATCTTCCTAAAATGAAATTACATTCGATAAAGTATTGAGGTTTAGTGTAAGATGGTTTTCACCTCAAGTGATAGCAAACAAGAAACAAAACAGTTAGTAACCAATTTTGAGCATCCTTTAAAAAAGAAGTATCCGAAGAGACATCATCATTATGCCTTAGAAGATTTCTTTTCTTTCCAAACAGAAACAGGCAGTATCATTGATTGGAAGCAATCTCGGAATATTCTCACCAGCGAAGACTTTATTCTGGGATTAATTGAAGGACTAGAAGAAGAAATTGGTAGTGCAGCAGGAGTGATTGCATACAACATCGGTAAAGATTGGGGAAAGCGAGATGCCGACTTTTTTAAAGAGTGGCTTTATGCTGAATATGAATACAAGAAACCCCTCAATCAAATGAACCTCAACTATATTTTAGAAGCTTGGTGGTGGCCTTTTACCGCGCAAGGTTGGGGTAACTGGGAAGTGGATATGAGTGAGCAGAAAAATGGCTTTATGTTTGTCAACATTTTTGATTCTGCTGTTGCAAGAACTTTAGGAGATGTTGGTAAGCCGGTTTGTCATATTTATGCTGGTTTATTAGCTGGATTTTTTAGCAAGTTAGTCAATAAAGAACTCAATGCCATTGAAATTCAATGTTATGCCATGGGTGAAACCTATTGTAAGTTTTTAGTTGGCAAACAAGACCGGGTTGATGCTGCAACTTTCTGGTTAAACGAAGGGGCCCTAGCTAAAGATATCGAAAAGAAATTACATCATGGGGAGTATCTTAAATGATGAGTAGGGAAACATGGTCGAGTGTCAGTGTTTATGATTTTTTTCGTACTTGTAATTGGGTAGGAGAAACCACCAGTATACAAAATTTAGATGCCTTTGAATTAATAGAAAGTGCGCAGTTTTTATTGGCCTTAAATCTCAAAGATTTTCTAGAACAATCAAACTGGAAAGGACAACAAGAAACCCAGACTTTTTCTGAGCAAGTTCAACTTGCACCTGAATATTTATTCAGTCTTTCCGTTAATAGTTTTTTCCGAGGAATTCGCTGGAAAAAACCCCAAGAAATTGCGCCTATGTCTAAAAAGTATTCCTTGAGACCTCAAAAGCATAACACTTCTTCCGACTTAGATTTAAACAACTTATCTGATTTATTCTAAAACAAAGATCATGCAGAAAGATTTTGAAACCTTATTTTATGAAGCTGACGATCACTATCTTGAATCTTCAGACTTACAATCCCTAAAACAAAGGGCAGCAACCCTTAAAGAACGCCTAAAAATTTATCAAAGTTTACGAGATCAAGAAATACCGATATTTCAGGATATTGCTGATAGTTTAGTAGAGGCTTTTCCTGATGAAAATATGCAGCGTTTGGAACAAGCATTAAAACACTGGATGTCAGTGATGCGATATGGCGCAATGGCCATGTTATTAAATAATCCCGATTATTTCAGACATCGCCTTTTAGAATGGCTCACAGATGTTATTCATGCTCAAGAAATGGTAGAGATCGAAACCCATATTTTTGAGAACTTAATAAAGGGTTTAGAAGAAAAAATAACCATGGAGCAAATGGTTATTTTAACCCCATTTCTAAAACAGGCAAAAATGATGCTACTAGAAACAAAACCAGAATCTAAAACCTTAAAAGTAGGAGTATAAATTAATGATTGATGTTGCAAATTTAGTTAAAAAATCTTCCTTTAAAGGCAATTACTTTTCTCCAGATATTTATCTTCAAGGAGACTTTGAATTTGGTTTATTAGAGAATCGTAGTGGTTCCCGTTTATTAGCTCTTCCTCAACCTTTATTAGAGGCACTTTATAACACTTTAGAAGATGAACTAGGTCAAGGAAGTAGTGTTGCTTTATTCAGTATTGGTCGTTGGTGGGGAAAAAATTTCTATCAGAGATTTGCTGATGAATTAGGTGAATACTATGGAAAACCTCTGGCACAAATGAACATGATTAAATTTGTTCAATGCTTAAAAGAATGTTGGAAAGCTCATGGTTGGGGAGTCCTTGATATTGACCTCAAATACTATCAACATGGGTTTCTAGTTCCCCAAATTTCCAATTCTCCTTTTGCTCGATTTGCTCCTCAAAATAAGCGTCCTATGTGTTTCCTCGAAGCAGGAATTATGAGTTCTTTTTTCAGTAAATTGACGGGGGAAGAATTACACTGTATTCAAACCACTTGTGAATCTATGGGAGCTAATTCTAATTACTTTGTAATTGGTTTATCTGAACGAATTAAAACTATAAAAGCATGGCGAGAAGAAGGTCATGATCATCATAAAATAATGGAATTATTGTGTCGTAATAAATTAAATAAAAACCAATCAATTTAGGAGAATTTAGACATGGCAAAAACAGTCAAGCTTGACCCTATTAACGAGAGGGTTGATATACTAACTAATGATAATCTTTTGAGTGGTTTACTAGCCAAAGATTTGAAGGTTTGGAAAGAATGTGGTGGCCGGGGAATGTGTTCCACTTGCCATGTTTTTATCACGGAAGGAATGGAGAGTTTATCTCCTGTTAACCGCCGAGAAATTCGCACTATGGATGTGATTACTACTGCTAATAAATGCTCTCGTTTAGCTTGTCAAGCAAGGGTTATTGGGGATGGAGTTGTAGTAGAAGTTCCTTCGGGGATGTATGTCAGTGAAATCGAAAATATTGAAGATTTAATTGGCAGTCGAGCTAAAGAAAATATCCTTCATCCTATCACCGGTGCAATCTTAGTTGAAAAGGATAAATTGGTTACTCGAACGATGATTACTCAACTAAAAGATACCCAAATTGAAGTCTCTGAATACATGGCAAAAATTCAATCTGCTTAATTCCTTTCAAACCCAATTATTATATTGAGGAAAAACAATGTTAACCCAATTTTCACACCTCAGTTTAGATACCGATGGTCGTTACGCAACTGATTCTGAATTACAGTTTATTGATGATTATTTAGAATCAGTGGAGATGCGGATTGAAACCTACGAAAAAATAATGGTTAATCAAGAAGAAATTTTCCAAGAAGTTGATGCAAAAATGCACAAACTTAATGAGAATAATTGCTTGTATAAAATGGATGAACACGGTCAAGAAGTTTGTCAGCGTGATCGTAAAAATGCCATCAAATACACTACGGCAGCTATGTTAATCGATGATTTAGATCGTTTACGTGATGGTCTGTTGATTTGGTTACAAACCATTGTTAAGGCTGTTGGATATAACCGTTTTGTTCGTACCCATTACCCCATTATTCAGGAAGTTATTCAACAATATTTAAC
>JBFRWO010000077.1:0-2708 GCA_051439625.1 Crocosphaera sp.
GAAAATTCCCAAGTTGACTTTGTTTGTACCAATCACTGGATAATTGATAAAGATAGTAAAAGAAGCGAATCAGCGACCAAAGAAAATACCATTCGTTGGGGAAAAGATCGACTAAAACAAGGGATAATTGAAGATTTAGATTGGCAAACTTTTTATCATCAAAGTTTACAAGTAGGTTCAACTTTATTTCGTTATTCTTGTTTAAAAGAAGTCGATTACATGGACCCAAAAGCAGACGGGTGCGAAGATTTTGACTTATTAGTTAGATTAGCATTAATTGAAAAAGTAGGGTATTTTTTACCCGAATATTTAATGGAATATCGTTTTCATGGAGGACAGACCAGTTTAGGACAAAATTTACACTTTTTAGAAGCTAAAGTATATTGTATTGACAATTATAAATTCTCTGATCAAGAGTTAGAAGAACAAAGAAAAATAAAATTAGCTGCTACACAACAAGACTTAGGATTAAGATTTATAGAAAAAGGTAAAACAGCAGAAGGAAGGAAACTTTTAAACTCATCAAAACAGATTTTAGGAGACTCAAAAAGAACAAGTTTAGGATTATTACTGTCTTATTTACCGCTTAATTTACGTCAATTAATTTTAAAACAATTTCGTCAATGGAAACCAAAAGATTATACAGAAAGAGTACGTACACAGACTAATTGATTATATTAATCTGTTAAGGGGAATGTTAGAAAAAATAGAGAGAAAAGCGTTAATAATAACCTTTTTTTCTCCCTATTTTCTGACAATTTAAGAAGAAGCTAAAGTAATAACAGTTAATTCTGGGGGACAGAAAAAACGTCCTGGAAAATAAGTTCCCAAACCCCGATTAATATAAAGCTGATTTCCTCGAATATGATGCCATCCTTGATGCCATTGCCAGTTTTTAAGAATTCCGGAACAATGGTTAATATAGGGGATACATTCTCGTAATTTCGGAGGTATTTGTTGACGCATTTGTTGTAACAACAGTAAACCCGGCCCAAAACCAGGAATCACAATTTGACCCCCGTGAGTATGACCCGACAATTGTAAATCCACACGCCAGCGTTGTAAAATACTAGCAGTATCGGGATTATGGGACAATACTAAACAAGGCTTAGACTGAGAAAGTTGAGACATAGTAAGTTCAGGGTTAAACTCTTTCGACCACAAGTCCGCTAAGCCAACCATAGGTAGATTATCCCCCAACGGACTAACAATTTCATTCCAGAGGACTTTAACTCCCACTTGTGTCAAAGCTTCTGTAATTTTTGGTTTAGCATGAGGATATAAATAGTCATGATTTCCCAAGACAGCATAGATACCCACTCGACTTTGTAATAATTTCAACTTAGGAGCTAAATTATAGATAGTGTTGGGTTCATTGGTAATATAGTCTCCTGTGAGAACAACAAGATCCGGTTTTTCTTCATTGCTTAAAGCGATCGCTTGAGTGAGTAATTGGGGAGATAAACACACTCCATCGTCATGCAAATCAGAAAGTTGCACAATTTTTGTTCCTTCTAAGAGAGAAGATAACCCCTTAATGGGAATGGTTAACCTTTCTACTCTCAAAGATCCGCTGAAAATAGGAGGAAGCATGAGTAAAAAATGTGTGTGATGAGTAAGCTTACTTCTCACCATAACGACAGATTAAAACCATCTCTCAAATTAACGCTATTTTTATAAGGTTTATCATCAGGAAAAATATTGAAAAATAGCACTATTTTAACCTTCCGATAACTCCATATTGACAATTACTTTAACTTTTTTGATGAACAACCGAGAAAAAAGCATCTTTTGCAGCTGCTTGTTCTGCCATTTTTTTAGAACGACCATAACCCGATCCTAGTTTACGATCCTTGAGCCAAACTTCTGCAAAAAATCGTTGATCATGGCCTCGATTTTGATGTTTTTCCATAACACGATAGTCAGGTAGGATTTTGTATTGGCCTTGTGTCCATTCTTGCAAAGCATCCTTATAGTTTTGACGGGCTGGATCTGAGCGAATTTCGGCCGCTTTTTTTAGTAATAAAGGGTCTAACCAGGGGCGAATTAAAGTCATGTTTTTGCTACTTAAATATAATGCCCCCAGTACCGCTTCAAACGTATCTGCTAACCAAGAAACTCGGCCTATTTTATCTTGAGCAACACTATCACTCATGAGGAGATAACGATCTAAACCATAATCATCAGCAAACTCAGCTAAAGTGCGATCGCTAACCAAAATAGAACGAATAGCAGCAAATTCTCCTACTAATTCATTGGGATAGGTTTCTAATAATATCTCAGCAGACACCAATCTAATCACCGAGTCTCCCACAAACTCCAATTGTTGATAGTTATTTTCCCTAGAAATAGAAGGATGAGTTAGGGCTAAATCGAGTAACTCTAAATTAACCCTTAATCTATCAGATACCCCTAATTTTTGCAGAAAAGTTTCTAACTGTTTTTTTCTACGACTATCTAAGAAAACCATTATCAAGATTTTTTTTAATTTAACAGAATGTTGGCAGAAGTCCCTACCTAAAAATACTACAAAAAGATCAACATTTTAGGTAGGGATGAATGCCAACCAATGAATAAACCCGCGCAGCGTCCACATTTTCCTTTTTTGTGCTAACATCAGAGCATTGGTTGCCAACCAACCTGACTGTGTAAGAGGCCGCCCCAGTGGCATAAAGTATGTACTCGCCAGACTCAGGGAAGCCCAAAGC
>JBFRWO010000078.1:0-3491 GCA_051439625.1 Crocosphaera sp.
TACACTTAAAATCTTCAAATTAAAACAAGAGACAAGACGAATTAGTAGCTTGATTAATGGGCTAAAAGTTCTCTTCTTATTTCTTTTTGAGGCTATTTTTTTAAGTCTTCGATTATTTGTTAAGCGATATTTACTACCCTGCTTTATTTGTGACAATCGCTCTTTGAGAGTTATTGGTTGACGATGATTCATGATTTCCTATCATTTAGATAAAAAATGATGTTCTTCTGAATTAATTAATCATTCTGTTTTATATCTACTCCAAATATTCATTGAGGTTTGTGCTAAACGGATTGGGTATTATTGGCAACGTCAGCAAAACGTTGTTGACGTTCTTTAGATTTTCCCTCTCCACTTTTAACTGGAAGTAAAGAACAAAATAGAGCAGGTCCTACAGGCTGAGTTCCCTTTTCGTAAATAGCTTCAGCCGTCTTAACCTGATAGATTTCGTGATAGAAACTTACACCCTTTCCTTCATTTTCTCTTAACCATTTCCACCAGCGCGTATGAGGAAGCCTGCGTGACCAGAGTTCTAGTTTCTTATAAGAACGCCAATATTGCATTACCACACGACCCTCTGGAGTCCTAAGGGGTCGATTTAGCAACAGCCCTTTATCTATTGCTGCCTCCATCGCTGAAAAAATTTCTTGTTCAATGCCTGATTTTTTGTAAAGGCGTTTTCCTTCTTGGGTATTATATTGCACCCCAAAAAAGGCTAGACATATTTTTGGATGTTCCCACAAAGCAGCGATAGAAGTATCTTCGACGAGTGACTTAGACATAGCTAAATTTCCCTTTAAGTTTAATTTGATATTAGTTTGGTTCTCAGTCTCTTAAGCTCATAAAATTCATGGAAAATAAATTTCAATAGCTAGATTATTAATTATCAACTAAGTTTATTTACCTGTTTCTTTTGCTTTCTATATATCCATAGTGAATCTAAAATAGATTAATAACAATGGGAAAAAATCAGGTATTTTTTTACTAGAAAATCAAACTTAGGATTTAGTAAATAGGAAAAAATCAGGTAGCGAGATAATTTATGTATAGGATGGAAAAATATTGAAACAGAAAATGGGAAGAAAACCTCTTAGACTGAACCAGAAAAGTTAATCCTAATACCGCTTCTTTAGCAGAAATAGCACAAATTCCTTTGGTGGAAAAAGCTTTAGCTAAGAAAATTGTGATCGATCGACAATAAAATGGTGATTATCGTAATCTAGCCGATTTTCAACGTCGTTTAGGTATTAATAGTAAACTAACTTCCCAATTAATGTATTATTTGCAGTTTTGAATTATATTTATTTATTTTCCGTCGATCGCCAAACATAAACTGGACACCGAGCAGAGCGAACCACTCTTTCTGTAACCGAACCTAATAAGAAACTTTTCAAACCATTATGTCCATGGGCAGGAATGACAATGAGCTCAATGTCTTTTTCTTCAGCATAACTAATTATTTTTTTGCTGGGTTCACCAAATAAAACATCAAAGTTAACTCGTTCATATTCAGGTGTTGTAAATTTAGTGCGAAAGGTTTTTTCCACATTAAGTTTGCGGGTGTTATCGTCGAGAGTCTCCCATACTATTCCAGGCTCTAGAGGAGATAAAGGTGGCAGCACGTGGATTACGTAAAGATGGGAAGGGTTCTCGACAAATTGCAAAGTTAGTTTTTGTACGGAAGAGGCTAGTTCTGAAAAATCAGTAGGAAAAAGGACGCGATTTTTAGGAATTAAGTTCATGATATGGAGATGGGAGATAAGTTAAATTTTTCGTTTGTTCGCAATACTGACGTTAAGGTTTTATTTGGAAGTTACTTCTTCTTGACGAGAACGATTTCGGATAATTTCATCATAAGTGGGCATTTGTCCGGAATTGAGACGTTGCATATAGTCTTTTAACTCTGAAACTATTATTCCTGATAATAAATAACAGCCAATTAAATTAGGAATTGACATGGCTAAAATCATCATGTCACTAAAATCAACTACTGTACCTAAGTTGACTATCGAACCAACAAATACAAAACAAACAAATAAACTCTTGTATATCAGAACGCTCCTATTACCGAATAGATATTCCCAAGCTTTCTCGCCATAATAGCTCCAAGAAATCATACTAGAGAAAGCAAACAAAGCTACAGCGATCGCCAAAATTACGGGAAACCAATCGACTACAGTTGCGAAGGATCTGCTTGTCAATAGCACTCCATCTCCTACAGAACTATCTTGGTAAGTTCCTGTAATAATAATCACCAAAGCAGTCATGTTACAGATAATAATCGTATCGATTAATGGCTCTAATAAAGCCACAATTCCTTCTCTAAGCGGTTCATCAGTACGGGCAGCAGAATGAGCGATCGCTGCTGAGCCTATTCCTGCTTCGTTGGAAAAGACGCTGCGTCTAATTCCCTGTATCATTACGCCAATAAAGCCACCACCGACAGCTTGAGGCGAAAAAGCACCCGTAAAAATAGTGGCGATCGCGTTAGGAATTGCAGCTAGGTTACTTAAAATAATCCACAAACAGGCAGTAACATAAACTACTGCCATCAAAGGAACAATCTTATCTGTTACCGAAGCAATACGACTGATTCCACCAATAATTACCACTCCCACTACCAAAGCTACAACTATCCCAAATAGCCAATTGGGTAGGTTAGGAAAAATATTGGCTACAGCTACATAGGATTGATTAGCTTGGAACATATTGCCTATGCCAAAAGAGCCTCCAACACAGAGAATGGCAAATAAGACCGCTAGGCTTTTGCCTAGAGAACGGAATCCCAGGTCTGATAAAGGGCGAGAAATATAATACATCGGGCCACCAGCTACAGAACCATCAGCTTTCACCCTGCGATATTTCTGAGCCAGGGTACATTCAACAAACTTACTGGACATCCCAAAAAATCCGCCCAGAGTCATCCAGAATACTGCGCCAGGACCTCCAGTCTGCACCGCGATCGCAACTCCTGCAATATTTCCCAATCCCACCGTTCCTGCTAGGGCTGTTGCTAATGCCTGAAAATGAGATACTTCTCCATCATCTTCAGGATCGTCGTATCTCCCTCTTACTATGTCTATCGCGTGTTTTAAACCGCGGATGTTAATAAATCTCATTTTAAAAGTAAAGAAAAATGAGCCAAAAATTAGCCACAGTACGATCAGAGGAAAACCAGCAATTTTAAAGAAGAGAATTTTATCGAGAACAGCAACAAACTGAGAAAAAATAGTATCTATTGCACCAAGAAAACCACCCAATCTTTCATCTTCAGCAGCCAAAGCTATATTTGGAGCAGCAAAGCTTAAAAATATTGCTATAACCAAAAGTAACCGATATCTTGATGGGTTTGATTTTAATTTAATATTTTTGATGATATTCATATGATTTGAGGATTATTTTAATATGCTTCGATTCCAATATTCCAGTCTTATCAATGCACCGATAGAAGTAGTGTGGCAATTTCACGAACGTAAAGACATCCTAGATAT
>JBFRWO010000079.1:0-9000 GCA_051439625.1 Crocosphaera sp.
TCATATCGATTAATTCTTCGTTTTCGTAGTCTTGAGGTTTACCTAGTTCCCTATCAAGTTCTTTTTGTTCTTGATCACTAACATAAGGCATTAACATATTACATAATAATAACCTTTCTTCTCTCAAAACTTCTCTAACGCTTTCTTTGATGAGATTTTTTAATTCTTGGGTTTCCATAAGCGATCGCTTTTATTTTCATCTTATTATACATTAATCCTAAGTTATTTGAAAAATAATCAATAATTCGCAATGTTTATTCAATGTTGTGAGTAAAATTTATTTTTTGTCTATAACAAATGGAAGGTGAGCTAAATCAAAATGAAGAAATAATAATCATCAATATTGATGCTTCTTTGCCCACACTACAAATATCATACTTTTTATTTTATTAGCAAGTAAAGTTATTAATCTTCTGCCATAAGTTGAACAATACCATCTAACATTTGACCCACTGTAAAACTATATATTTCCGTCTGTTGGCCATATAAACTTATAACGCCTCTTGTATCAAAAAAATTATCTGTAACTTCAATATCAAAATGTTCTTCAATTTCCATTATAAGCTCAACTGAATCCAAGGAATCTGCTCCTAAATCTTCAATATTACTATCTATGGTGATTTTCTCCAATTCAATTTCTAATTGCTCACTCACTATATACTGAACTTGAGAAAAAATATAAGCTAAATTTTCACTTCTTCTTGATTCCGTTAATTTTTTTGATAAGTCACTCAATCGTGATTTATCAATCTGTTTTATGAAAGCTTTTTTAGCAAGATATTGATTTTTTTCTTCATATTTTTTTCTTTTTTCCTCAGCCTTAATCTCAGCAAAATGTCTCTTTAAAGTTTCAACTCGATCATTGATGACATTAAGAATAATTGACAATTCAACTTTATGTCCACTTTCAGTATAAATTTTTGAGGCTATTTTATAAACTAGATCATCACATTGATCAACAAGCATATTTAACCCTCTTTCATTGTTGGGTATCTTTTCATCTAAATAAGATGTGATAACTTTTTTTATAATCTGTAAATTGTATGCTTGATCATCAGTCATTTTTATAGATACTCCTAAATAACTCTAGTTATAATATTCCCAAAATTGACAATTAAGTGATCATCTATCATGGATCTTTTTAAAATCTAGACTGGGCAATATATTACAAGTTTGGGCATAATAATATTATGCCCCTACAAATACATTCTTGTAGGGGTTTAACAGTGTTAAACCCAGAAAGCCAATTTTCTAATAACTGAAACCTGATTGTTATACAATAAGTATAGAATCATAAATTATTTAGTTTAACCATGAATAATGTTTTATTGTCTAATCCCCATGCAGGTGAAATATTAAAATATGAATTTCTAGACGAATTAAATATGAGTAACGATGACTTAGCAAAAGTTGTTCATGTTTCTGATTCAATCATCAACAAAATTATTAATGGTGAAACTCCTATAACTGCTGACATTGACTTACGGTTATGTCGCTATTTTCAATTATCGGACGGTTACTTTTTAAGATTACAGAATGATTATGAAATTATGGAAGCAAAAAGAACATTAGGAGAGAGTTTAAATAAAATTATTCCTCTCAATCAATAATTTGGGCATAATGGTATTATACTCCTACAATATATAATAAATGCAGAGGTTTAATTAAGGTTATTTATGAATCAAGTTGTATCAATTACTAAATCAATCAACAGTTATGAAGATGTTCATCAAAAGTTCAATTTAAAAAGAACTGAAAAAGAACATTTTTTTGTAGAATGGTTTGAAAATCTACCAGAATTAACCGAGGCTGAAAAATCTACTTTAGACAAAATTAAACAGAGATATATTAATCATAGGGCAAAAGGACTACTAACAGAATCAACTGTAATTATTTTAGTGATTGCACCTCTATTAGAATTAGCTGGTTTTTATGATCCACCCTTTATGATTAAAGCAGAAGAATCTCTAGAAATTGAATTAGAAAACCAAGAAGAAATTTTAAGAGGACGTATCGATGTTTTAGTTATTAAAGATAAGTTATGGATCTTAATAGTTGAAGCAAAAAATACACAATTAACTGCTGAATTAGCTATTCCTCAATGTTTAGCTTATATGATGGGTCATTCTAATATTGAAAAACCTATTTTTGGATTAGTTACTAATGGAGGAGAATTTATTTTATTAAAACTGAGTAAAAAAGAAACAGCAGAATATGATATTTCTAGAATCTTCTCTTTATTACCTCGTCAAAATGAGTTGTATAATGTTTTGAGTTTCCTTAAACAGATTAAAAATTAACTTAAAAATACTTATGATAGCAGTACAATTACAACAAATTTCTATTCCCCCAGGACAACATATTGTCTTAAAAAATATCAATTGGAAGCAATTTGAGAACATTCTTATAGAATTAGGAGAAAGTCGCTCATCTCGAATATATTATTATCAAGAAACATTAGAAATTATGACACCATTACCAGAACATGAACGAATAAAAGTCATTTTATCAGACTTAATTAAAGTCCTGTTAGATGAATTAAATATGAACTGGGAATCATTGGGTTCAACAACTTTTAAACGAGAAGATATGCAAGCAGGAGTTGAACCTGATGACTGTTTTTATATTCAAAATTATGAACAAGTAATCGGTAAAAATAGAATTGATTTAACTATTGATTCACCTCCAGATTTAGTATTAGAAATTGATCTAACATCCAAAACTAAAATTAATGCTTATCAATCTCTAAAAGTTCCTGAGATTTGGATATATGACCAAAGTGAACTTGAAATTTATTGTTTACAAAATGAACAATATATACTTTCTCAAAATAGTATAACTTTTCCTGATTTTCCTATACAAGAAGCTATGATAAGGTTTTTAAAAATGAGTCAAAAGATAGGAACCACTCAAACTTTAAAACAGTTTCGTAACTGGATAAAATCAGTTATTAATTAAAAACAAATAACTGATAACCAATAACTGTTCACTAAAAATAGAATTGATTTAACTATTGATTCACCTCCAGATTTAGTATTAGAAATTGAGCTAACATCCAAAACTCAAATTAATGCTTATCAATCTCTAAAAGTTCCTGAAATTTGGATATATGATCAAAATAAAATTGAAATTTATTGTTTACAAAATGAACAATATATGCTTTCTCAAAATAGTATAATTTTTCCTGATTTTCCTATACAAGAAGCTATGATAAGGTTTTTAAAAATGAGTCAAAATATAGGAACAACCCAAACTTTAAAACAGTTTCGTAAATGGATAAAACCACCTATTAATTAAAAACAAATAACTGATAACTGATAACTGGTCACTGTTCACTGTTCACTGTTCACTAAAAATGTGTTAAACTATAAAAAAATTATTTTAAAACATCATGGTTTATCATATTATTTACGACGGAAACTGCAATCTTTGTGTAACATTTACCCAACTTTTAGCACAGTTTGATCAAGGAAATATTTTTGATTATATTCCCATGCAAGATCAAACAACATTACAACAGTTTAATATCACTCCAAAAGATTGCGAAATGGGGATGATTTTAATCGATGGTAATAACACAAAAAAACGTTGGCAAGGGAGTAATGCAGCAGAAGAAATCATTAATTTATTGCCATTAGGACAAGCATTTATCCTCGCTTATCGTGCTTTACCAGGAATGAAATGGTTAGGGGATAAAACCTATGAACAAGTGAGAGATAACCGTTATAATTGGTTTGGAAAAAGAGACAATACTTATCAGTCTCCTTATCCTTTTGGTTGTCATGAAAACGATAATTGTTCTGTTTCTAATTAATTAAACCATCAAAGAAATAGCCTTAATTAACTGTTCGATTTCATCTGGTAAAGTAAAATAATGAACACAAGCACGAATACAGTCAGGATCACGAATTGTTCTCAATAAAAATCCTTGAGTTTCTAACTGCTTTACTATATTATTATGAGAAATATTACTATCAACTGTAAACGAAACTAAACCAGCTTTTGGAGGAGATTTTTTTAAACAGTTAACAGCATAAATATTGGATAAACCTTGCCATAAATATTCACTTAACTTACAAATTTGTTGATAACGTTGTTCCGAATTTCCCCAATTATTATGAACAGAAATAGCCGCCCTTAAACCTTCGTATTGAGGATATGATGATGTAGCAACTTCAAACTTTTCTCCATTACTTTTAAAATTAATTGGTTGACCTTTTTCATCAATATTAATGCCTCGCCAACCAATAAAAGTAGGATTCACTAATTCAAAAATTTCTGGACGGATATAAAGTCCCCCAACACCAGCTGGTCCACAGAACCATTTATGACCAGTAAAAGCATAAAAATCAACCTCAGTTTCTGCTAATTTCAAAGGTAAAGAACCAGCAGATTGTGCCGCATCAGCTAACACTAAAATAGGGCGATCTCTCCCCGAATAATTATGACAAAGATTGCTAATTTCTTTCAATGGCAAAATCTGTCCTGTATTCCATAATAAATGACTCAAAACTAACAGTTTTGTTCGTGGTTTTAAGTATTGTTTAATAACCTCAACTGGATCACCTTCATTTAGAGTATTTAAGATAGGACAAAAATCAATTTCTACCCCAAACCTTTTCGCTATTTCTTGCACTGTAGCAATGATTCCAGGATGTTCACAATCTGTCATTAAAATGCGATCGCCCTCTTGCCAATCAAGTCCCCAAAGAGGAATATTACAGCCAGCAGTAACATTTTCTGTTAAAGTAATTGTTGATGCTTCAACCCTTAACTCTTGAGCAATATCTTCTCGTAATGATTCCGTTTTTTGTGTAATCCAATCATTAACTTTTAAAGAAAAAGGTCCCTGTTGTTGGAGAAAATTATGAGCATCAATAATAGCTTCTAACCCGGCACGAGGTAAAGTACCTTGTCCCCCAAAATTAAAATAAACTTTATTAGTTAGTCCAGGAAACTCTTGTCTTTGTTGTTGGACTTCAGATAGAAAAGCTTGGGTATAAATCATAGAGTAATTAATCGAAATTAGCTAAAAAATAAGTAGAGGATAAAAATTACCCTTATTTTAGTTTATGAGCGATCGCTAATTTTAGCAACAGAACTTATAGGACTTTTAATGTTTAATCTATGCAAATTAAAGCAAATGAAAATTTCTATCAAGAAATCAACTTTTATCAATTTGTTGCAAAATATCAAGTTTTATCTCTAAAGTGCATCCATAACTTTTAAATTATTTTAAGATCGTAGTAAGAAGTATTAGTCTAGAAGAGGTAGGGGGTAGGGGACAGAAGGTAGGAGAGTTTTTGACCGTTAAGTTGTCAATGATTGATTCATAGTGACCCTATTTATTCCCTTAGAAAAGCCTCCGAAATACTCATGAAAAAACTTCAGTCCATTGAAAACAATCACCATAAAACAGAATCTTTTGTCAAAATTATCCACGGAACCGTCAAAGGAAGATGTCGTTGTAAAGTTCAAGGATTATTGTATTCTCACCAACTCAAACAATATTTAGAATTCAATTTATCCATCCATAAAGACATTAAATCTGTCAAAGCGAACCCAATAACCAGCAATATTCTTTTATACTTCGATCCCAACAAAAAAGTTAAAGAAATTGTCCTGATCATTAACCAATATGTCAAAGAATATCATCAATACCCACAAAGGGCGATGGAATTTCTCGATCAACAAAAAAATTCTATCGTAACTAAATCAAGTCCTTGGCACCTGCAAGACATAGAAACTATTGTCTCACAACTCAACACTTCAACAGACAAAGGACTCTCCTATTCAGAAGTTGAACAGAAGCTACGAGAATACGGTATTAACGCCCTCACAGAAACAGAACCCCGTTCAGGACTAAGCATCTTTATTGATTACTTTAAATCCGTTCCCGTTGCCCTGTTAAGCGGTGCAGCCTTACTTTCAGTCCTAACCGGCGGTGTAGTTGATGCCGTCGTTATTATGGGAGTAGTCACCATAAACGCCATTTTAGGTTATGGAACCGAAAGCAACTCAGAAAGAATTATTAACTCCCTGAAAAACTTTGTCAACCCCTCCGCTTGGGTCCTTCGAGACGGAGAATTAATCGAAATTAATACTCAAAATATTGTCCAAGGAGACATCTTATACTTGCAACCAGGTTCCTATGTCCCGGCCGATGCAAGATTAACTGAAGCGCAACGGTTAACCGTAGATGAGTCGGCCTTAACCGGAGAAAGTCTTCCCATCAAAAAACAACAAGAGACAGTCATCTCCGATAAACCGATGATTCCTTTAGCAGAACGGAAAAATATGGTCTATCGGGGAACCTTCGTCACCGGAGGACAAGGAAAAGGAATAGTTGTCTCCACAGGTAATGCCACAGAAGTCGGCAAAATTCACGCCCTAGTAGGAGAAACCTCTCAACCTTCAACCCCCATGGAACGACAACTAGAACAAGCTGGTAGCCAACTGGTGTGGCTTTCCAGTGCCGTTTGTGGGGTAGTGTTCGCCATCGGTTTATTACGGGGTTACGGCCTGCTAGAAATGGTAAAAACCTCCATCTCCCTGGCAGTGGCAGCAGTTCCCGAAGGTTTACCCACAGTAGCAACCACCACCTTGGCCTTGGGTATTCTCAAAATGCGTCAAGAAAAAGTCCTCATTCGTCGTTTAGAAGCGATCGAAGCCTTGGGGTCTATTCAAGCCATCTGCCTCGATAAAACCGGAACCCTCACAAGTAACAGAATGTCCGTCTTAAAACTCTGTTGGGATCATCGACACATTGATTTAACCGCCGGTCGCTTTTGGTCAGAAAAACAAGAAATAAACCCCTATAGTTGCGATGAGTTGTTAAAACTGATTCATATTTCCGCCTTATGCAACGATAGTCAAGTCAGCTACAACGACGATCAAACCTACATCATTGATGGATCTTCCACAGAAAACGCCCTCATGGAAATGGCCATAGCTGCCGGGGTCAACATTACCGAACTCAATCATAAGTATCCCCGTTTAGTCACCCATCATCGTTCCGAGTCCCGTAACCTGATGGCCACCCTGCATCAAATTCATGAATCAGTCTACTTGATCGCCGTCAAAGGTAGTCCCAGAGAAGTATTAGAACGCTGTTCAACTCGTATGGAAAACGGTCAAACCATGCCCTTAACCGACACAGAAAAAGATGCGATCGCAGCCCAAAACGACACTATGGCAGGTCAAGCATTACGGGTGTTAGGAGTCGCTTATGGACAAGGAGAAAGTAACGATCCCCATACAGTTCCCCTTTCTAATTTAATTTGGGTAGGATTAGTCGGTATGGCCGATCCCATACGGCCTGGGGTCAAAGAAACCATCGCCAACTTCCACCAAGCCGGCATCAATACCCTAATGATTACCGGGGATCAAAGTCCCACCGCCTATGCTATTGCGAAACAGTTAAATCTCAGTCAAAAACAACCCCTAAAAATTCTCGATTCCACAGAATTAAGCGATCTCGGTCCAGACGTTTTACCCGGTTTGTGCGAACAAGTTAACGTCTTTGCCCGTATTAGTCCGGCACATAAATTACAGATTGTGCAAGCATTGCAACAGAGAGGCTTAGTGGTGGCTATGACAGGAGATGGTATCAACGATACCCCCGCCCTCAAAGCAGCCGAAGTAGGCATTGCTATGGGTCATACAGGCACCGATGTGGCTAGGGAAGTAGCGGACGTGGTATTAGAAGACGATAACCTGCAAACCATGATTATTGCTGTCAGTCAGGGTCGCACCATTTACAATAATATTCGTAAATCCGTCCATTTTCTCCTCTCCACCAACCTCAGCGAAATTATGGTCATGTTATTGGCCAATATGGGAGGCTTCGGTCAACCTTTGAACGCTATGCAGTTACTATGGTTGAACTTAGTAACAGATATTTTCCCCGGCTTAGCCTTAGCCCTAGAATCCCCCGAACCAGACGTTTTAAGCCTTCCTCCTCGTTCTCCCGACGAACCGATTATTAAATCTTCTGATTTTCAACGCATTCTCTTCGAGTCCACTACCATATCCGCTAGTTCCTTAACTGCCTATGGTTACGGCATTTTACGTTATGGTATCAGTCCCCAAGCCAGTACCATCGCCTTTATGAGTTTGGTTAGTGGACAGTTACTCCATGCCCTCAGTTGTCGTTCTAATAAACCTTTATCGGCACAGAAACTGCCCCCAAATCATTATTTAACCGCAGCTTTGGCAGGTTCTTTCGCCTTACAATGGGTTTCTTTAGTCATTCCTGGCCTGAGAAATCTTCTCCATATTACCCCCATTAACCTAACTGATACTGCGGTTATTGCTACCAGTGCCATTTTACCCTTATTGATCAGCGAAGCTACAAAAGAAAATCCACCTTCTACTATGAAGGGACTTAACGGTTAATTTTTGCCCACCGTTCCTAGAAACTTACTCAAACTTGATCATCTGAATAATCGCAGACCGAACAGCCTTGTCTGCTAAGGTCAGGGAATCTCACCCTGAAGAAAAAGTGCCAATGGGCTTGCTAGTCACCCCCATCTGTTTTGAGATAGACTTCGATGATAGCGTGACCTTTTCTACGCTGTTAGCGTCCCTATTCGAGAAAAAGCGATGTCGAGGTATGCCCTGACACTTTTTCTGGTATTTTCGCCATAAACTCCAAACGTGCTTACTATCATCCACTGGTTCAAGTAAGGCGGACTTGGCTAACGAAGGCAATCTTTCTGATAATCTTAAAGCGCGACGGGCTAAAACTAAGCCACTAGCTACAGAACTATCGAGTCCATACATTGATATTTAATGGCTAAGTCGACTAAAGATTTACAGACATCCCCAAGTGTCGCAGTAGTTTGTTCATTTCTTCTATCGGCTAAGTTAAAACCCAGACTCCGCACTTCAAAATGTAGTATTACAAAATACATAGTTTTGAAAAGTCCGAAAATCATACCTGGGCAAGAATATTTCTCGTTCCATTAGATGTTAAAAAAATAATCAAATAAAGACGAT
>JBFRWO010000080.1:0-22588 GCA_051439625.1 Crocosphaera sp.
GATAGGATCTAATTCCAGCAGCCTGACAAACATCCGGTTGCGGATTTTTTCCACTGGGATCACACTCAATGTAAGTAATTTCTTGGACCGCTTCTTGACCCAAAACTTGTTTTTGCTCGAAACAATGAGGACACCAGAACGCCCCGTACATTTTTGCCTCAACGGAGGTTAAGTGTTTAGCCAACTCAATTTCAGCGGGGCCTGACTCCGTGCTTACTTCCCAACCATAAGGGGGTTTAGGTTGTGTATCAATTTCTGGGATGAAAATGCGGCCATCAGCAGTGGTGTCTGGGGGTGGTTGGTTAAGATGGGCATAAGCTCCCAAAGTTCCCACTAACGTAATCATCGCTACCACAATGGGAATAAAGAAAAGTTGACCCACTTCGTCCCATTCTCGGCCAAAAATACTTAAGCCCATTAAACTCAGAGAAAAAACAGCCGAACCGATACAATAGTAACAAACCGATTGTAATTCCGTGGCTAGAATATACATCAAATAACCACTAAACACAGCCATAGCAGTTCCCCCGGCTAAGAGGAACAACCAGGTCCATTCATTAACTTGTTTTCTAAAGCTTTTTTTACCTTCTGGTTGAATTAATAAAGGTCCTAGAGAAGCAACAGACATACTGCCATAAGCTAAAAAACCAAACAAACTTAATGGCAAGCCAAACACTGTGGCGTAGGGACTGTCCAGGACATTTTTGCAGCCGGTGGCCGCTGCTTCCACGTCACCGGCACCACAAGCCACCTCTCCCCCAGTCAGTCTAGTAATGGTAAGATAGGCAGTTAAAACCGCTCCGGCAATAGCGATCGCCCCGATCATAGGACGGGACCAACGATGAATCCAAGGAACCGAACGTCTACTAATACGACTCATAATCCTTCTTTTCTTTAATAATCAATTATTCCTGATTCTAACAAGGGGTTATGATCTCAACTTTAAAGGTTGCTGAGATTTCGTTTTTTCTTTAGATACGCTGATTTCTTTAGCTGCCTCCACAAACTGGGCAACCCGAATAGGATCAACGGTTTCGGTAATTTTTCCTTGGCGTTTCAGGGAACTAGCCACAATCACCCCATCGGCCGCTGTCATCAATTTTCCGATATTATCCCAATCAGCCCCACTGCCGATAAATACAGGAGTTCCTTGGGCCGCTGCTGTGGCCAGTTCCAAATCTTCGAGACTGGGAGGACTTCCGGTGGCCCAACCTGAGAGAATCACCCCATCAGCCAATCCTCGTTCAATAGTATCTTGTACGGCAGTGGTTAAGTTAGGGGTTCCCAGAGGACGGGCGTGTTTAACCAAAACATCGGCTAAAATAGCCACTTCGGCATCTAATTGACGACGATAACGGAGGAGTTCGTGGGCGTTGCCTTCAATTAACCCCTGATCCGTTGCCATAATGCCCGTTAAGACGTTTACACGGATAAATTGGGCATTTATGGTCGAAGCGATCGCCATTGCTCCTACAGCGTCATTACGGAGGAGATTGATGCCAACTGGAACCACTACTAAGTTTTTGATGCGATCGACAATCAAAGTCATGGCACTGATGACCACAGGATCGACTGTTTCTTTTGTAAAAGGGGAATCAAAAAAGTTTTCGACAATAATGCCATCAACTCCTCCGGCGGCCAGGGCTGTGGCTTCTTGTTCGGCCCGTTCAATCACTGCTGTTAAACTCCCTCCCCAACGAGGAGACGTGGGTAAGGGAAGAAGATGAACGACACCAATAACTGGGTTGGTCGTGTTGAATATTTGAGTCAAGTCCACGCTTATCTACCTAACGGTCGACTACGGTTGATGCCGTCTGAAATTTTGCTCTAGTTGTTCATTGTACCTTATTACGACATTACGACGACAAAAATCTGCAAAATAGTGGGTTGTCAAACTAAAATTAATTTTCTATATTGTAAATTGTTGTGTAATAAATCAAATTCATTGAAATGTCTCTTCTTTTCTTTAAAAAACTCTTTACCAGTTCTTTAACTGCCATTAGCTTCCTTGCTATCTCCAGTGTAGCCAACGCTTCTAGTATCAATGTCTTACACGAGTTTCGGGGTGGACCGGATGATGGTGCCGGACCAGATTTTGATACAGGTCTTGTCTTTGACGGAACGAGTCTCTTTGGAGTAACAGAAAATGGTGGTGACAACGATCTCGGTGTGATCTATTCCATCAATCCAGATGGCAGCAACTTTACACTTCTCCATGAGTTTAATGGGACAGACGGCAGTTTTATTGATGGTAAACTAACGCTTGATGGGACACGTCTTTACGGAACAGCAAACTCTGGTGGGACAAATGATGAAGGCGTGATTTTTGGCATTGATACTGATGGGAGTAACTTTTCTGTGCTTCACAACTTTGACAATTCCCTTGGTCAAGGAAATTCCCCCTTCGGATTTCTTGCCCTCGATAATTCAATAATGTACGGTACAACCCAAGGTGGTGTTAATGGTGAGGGTACAATTTACTCAATTAATACAGACGGAACTGGTTTTAATATCTTGCACAATTTCACAGGGGGGAGCGGTGGAAGTCTCCCACGTGGATTGATCTTGGGTGGGACAACCTTGTACGGACTCACAGGTGATGGTGGCAATGCAAATGGAGACGGTATTATTTACTCCATTGAAACTGACGGAACAGACTTCACAGTTTTGCACGATTTCATGGGGGGAGCGGATGGCGCAAGTGATCCTCGTGGAAATTTGCTACTGATTGACTCAACTTTATACGGTATGACTGATAATGGAGGGGATGAGAACGATGGCACAATCTTCTCTATCGGAATAGATGGAACTAATTTCACTCTTCTACATGAGTTCGTCCAAGAGGTTGATGGGAAGGATGCAGAGGGTTCACTCATCCAGTTAGGCTCTCGGCTGTTTGGTATGACAGAAGACGGTGGTGAAACTGATGATGGGATCATCTTCTCCATTAATCTTGATGGTAGTGATTTCCAAGTCATCCACGAGTTTGACGAACCTGTCACTGGTGGAGATCCAGAAGGGAGTCTATTTGCTATCGGTGATACTCTTTATGGAGTAACAAATAATGGAGACAATGGGGTTGATGGTACTATTTTCTCGGCTTCTAGCACTAGCACAACAAGCGTTCCTGAACCCACCTCTATAGTAGGTTTCCTGGTTCTCGGTGCCTTAGGTTGGACTTCTGCCCTGAAGCGTAAACTGAAACCATCTCAATCTATCTCAAACAAAAATTAATATGATTCGTAGGGAGAGGGAGTATCTATTGGGAATTAGGGCAATCATTCCTCTGATTCTCCTAACCCCCATTGCCCCACCCCCCCTATCTGGCTTAGACGTTTGAATAAACGCTATTACGTAGAATGGTATAACCCTTAATTAATTCCCGAATTCCTCTACCTAAAGGCCATTCTGGTTCAAACCCAGTTTTGAGAATACGGGCATTAGAAACAATATAATCCCGTTTGTCGGGATCTTCGCCAATGGGGGCTTCTAAATAGGTGAATTTGGGTAAATACTTTTTAATCTCAGCACACAATTCCAACTTAGATAAATTGGCATCTTCTAACCCCACGTTGTAGGGTTTACCTTTCATGGTTTCAAAATTTTCAATCCCATGAATAAACGCCTTAGCTACATCGCGAATATGAATATAATTCCGCTTAAAGTGTCCTTCAAAAATGACCACAGCCCGATCATAAAAGGCGCGATAAACAAAATCATTAACCAAGAGATCAACGCGCATTCTCGGAGACATTCCGAAGACGGTTGCTAGTCGAAAAGTAATGCTATTTTCCCGTTCCAAAACTGCTTTCTCTGCGTCAACCTTAGTGGTTCCATAGAGGGAAATAGGACGTAAAGGGGACTCTTCTGTACAGAATTTGCCAGACTCTCCAATACCATAACCACTATTAGTTACAGGCATTAAAATCCGTTGTTGAGGACTAGCTAAATCGCAAATCATCTTCACCGCTTCGTAGTTAATGGTACGGGTTCCCACTTCATCGCGACTACATAAGGGCGCACCTACTAAAGCAGCTAAGGGGATAATTACGTCAGCATCTTGCAGTAATTCTTTGATTAAAGATTCATTACGACAGTCCCCACGAACCACATCGAAAGTATCATACTGACAGCAATCAGCCAAACTATTTTGACCGAACATAAAACTGTCTAATACTGTGACTTCATAGCCTTTTGCCAATAAAGTTGGGGTTAAAATTGAGCCAATATAGCCGGCTCCCCCTGTAATTAAAATTTTCATAGATGGTTCTGTAATTCTAGTGTTGAATGTTCTTGAACAGAGAGAAGATAACGATCAATCCCTTCATTGGTATCACCAATAAAGCGAATTTTACCCCTATCTAGCCAAATAACGTGATCGCAAGCTTGTTGAATAAAATCTAAACCGTGGGATACCACCAAAATAGTAGTATTGTGTCCCCAGAGTCTATCCATCCGTTTCTTACACTTGTGTTTAAAGCTTTCATCCCCCACCGATAAGACTTCATCCAAGATTAAAATATCTGGCTCAACGTCGGTGGCGATGGAAAACCCTAAACGGGCGGCCATCCCCGATGAAAGGGATTTTACCGGGGCTAAGGAATAGTCTGTTAAATCGGCAAACTCTAGGATAGAAGTAACGCGAGCTTGCATCTCTTGACGAGGGAAGCCTAACATTACTCCATAAAGGATTATATTATCAGTTACGGACAATTCTCCGTCAAATCCGGCCCCTAATTCAATCAAAGGAGCAATTTCTCCCTTAACACGAATTTGGCCGGATGTGGGTTGTAAAATTCCTGTGATCACCTTGAGCAGGGTCGATTTTCCTGAACCATTGGCTCCAATGATCCCGATTTTATCTCCAGCCTGAACCGTCAAATCAATGCGGTCAAGAATCAATTTTCTTGAGGGTTGACGGTATTTCCCTTCTAAAACAGACAAAATTGTTTTCTTTAAATCATAAGAAAACTCCTCTTGGGTTCTACGCCAGAGTGAAACGTTATCGAGTCTAATTGCTTCTACCATTTAACCTTTAAAGCAAATCCATAAAGTTTTTTTGCCAGGAGCGGAAACAGATCCAGCCTAGCACTAAAAGGATGAAACCATTAAAAAATGAATGTAAAATTAAGGTTACATCGGGTAAAGTCCCAGATAAGGATATCTGGCGAATACTTTCAATAATAGGTATTAAAGGATTGAGGAGTAAGAAAGATTTGACCGCAGTGGGAACAATTTCCGTCGGATAAAAAACGGGTGAGCTAATCCAAAGAACAAAGCAAACTAGCTCATAAAAATAGGGTAAGTCTCTGAAAAACACATACAAAGCACTAACAAGAAAACCAACCCCTGTACAGACCAAACTTAGGGCGACCAAAGGTAATATTAGAGCAATAACATTGAGGGGATTTTTAGAAATAATTAAGGTAACAATGGCCAATAATGGCAATGGGCCCATAACAAATTGAAAAATATTGGCCACAATCATCGATACTGGAAAAATAGTTATGGGCAAACGAACTTTGTTTAACAAGGCTCCGTTGCCTACCACACTCGCTAGAGCTTGAGTCGTGGAAGCGGAAAAAAAATTGATGACTATTAAGCCAGTAAAGGCGGCTAAAATATAGTTAAAGGTTGAATTATCAAAATATTGTGCAAAGGCTGTGCCAAAAATGGCCGCGTACAACCCGGTCATGATCAGAGGGTTTAATAGTGACCAATACACCCCTAAAAATGAGCCTCGGTACCGTCCTTTTAAGTTTCTTTCTACTAACATTTGCAGCAACTCTAGGTATCGTCTGAGCGACGCTCCCTTAAGGCTCGCTTTTAGGCTAATGGTCATAATAGATTATCAATACCAACAAATTACGAATTTAATGGGGTATTGTATTAAATGTCAGATAGTTTTGTCGAGTTGTTCCCACTTACTTAAGAAAATTTTAACCATTAAGATGGGGCCGAATTCGGCTAAACTAAGGAGTGGTTAACTAATATATTAATAAATTTGGGTATGGATATCGGGCAGAAAGTCAAAGTGATCCGTCTTCGCGATCGCGTCTCTGGACAAGTTGTTGATAAACTTGGCAAGGAAGGTACTATCAAGGACTTTAAAATGACTGATGGTAGTGGAGTTGGGGCAGTTGTTGAGTTTGCTGATAAAACCGCTACTTGGTTTTTTGATGATGAACTCAAAGCGATTGATTAAGGAAGTCGCACTGGTCACTTTATTGGGGGCTTAATATTATTAGGCCCCTACAAGTTTTTGCTAATCACTAAAAAAGATATTTTTGATAACTTATGGCTTTGATTTTAACCTTTTTGGGCAAAGGCGGTACTGGTTGTTCTACTGTGGCCATCGCTACGGCTAAAAAACTGGCAACAACTGGATCTCGTGTCTTGTTCTTGTCTCAAGATTCTAGTCCGGTCTTGAGTTCTTTATTGGGAACCACCCTGGAAGCAGTCCCCACGGAAATTGAGCCTAACTTAAAGGGGATGGCTTTGAAATCTGCACAATTACTATCACAAAGATGGGAAGATGTCAAGGAATTAGAGGCGAAATATTTGCGATCGCCTACTATTAAAAATGTTTATGGACAGGAGTTGGGGATATTACCGGGAATGGATGGAGCGTTAGCTCTGGATACCTTAAGGGAATACGAACAAAGTCAGGAGTATGATGTCATTGTTTATGACGGTGATAGTGCTTTAAATACTCTGAGAATGTTTAGCATTCCAGAAACTATGAGTTGGTATGTACGACGGTTTCAGAAGGTGTTAACGGAGTCTGATGTGGGTAAAACTTTGGCTCCTTTTGTGCAACCCATTACCAGTGCTATTTTAAATGTTTCTTGGAGTGCGGATGATCTTAAGGATAATCCGACTAATGATATTTTACAGTCTGGTAAGGCTGCTTTGGCCGATGGTAATAGAGTAGCTGCTTATTTGGTGACGACGGAGGATGAAACTGCGATCGCAGCAGCTAAATATTATTGGGGTGGGGCGCAACAAGTGGGGTTAAGGGTTCGGGGTGTGATTGTTAACCAAGGTCAAGAAACCTCATTAGCCAACGAATTTGACCCCTTAAACCTGTCTTCTTTGCCTAAAATGGAGTCGGGGGTATGGCAACCTTTAATGGACGCTTTACCGCAATTTTTAGGGGAATCTCAAGCTCCTAAACCTGTTACTATTGATGTTGCTAATCGTCAGGTTAAGGTGTTTTTACCCGGGTTTGAGAAAAAACAGGTAAAATTAACTCAATATGGACCTGAATTAACTATTGAAGCGGGAGATCAAAGACGTAATATTGAATTACCTGCACCTTTAGCGGGACAATCAGTTAAAGGGGCAAAGTTTCAGAATCATTATCTGATCGTTTCTTTGTAGTTTCATTGTATCATTTTGATAACTGTAGGGTGGGCAATACTTGCTAAATTTATTTTTGGCAAGATAACTATAAAAATTGCTCACCACAACTGATACTATGTTAACTTAATTTAGTGTAATTAATTGTTGTAAGAAGTTGTTTCCTGAGACATCTATATCTTCATCTAGGGAAAAGTTTAAACTACGAATAGACATATTATTTATTTTATCATTAATGGGCTTATTATTCGTGGGTTCTATAATAATAGCATGATTACAATTTTGTTGAAAAGTATAGGCAATAATTTGCTCAATATCAGATGTTTTGATTTCTTTTTTATATTTTGTATCCAGTACATATAAATTTTGGTTTGTATTTTTATGGTAGATAATTAAATCAATTTTGAAACTAAAACTATTATATTTGACATGATGTTGTGTTTTAATTCCTAAGTTTGGAGGAAGATGTTGTGTTAACCATGCTGCGACAAATTTTTCATAGAATTGATTCATATCAACTAAAAAAGGTAAGCTGTTATAGTTTCCTTTTTCATGACTGGGTATTGTATTTTCTAGGAAGAAGCGACATAGGGAATGTAAACAGTGATAATCTTCATTGAGACGGTTATATTTACGGTTAATACAATCATTTACTGTAAAGGGTGATAGGGTTAGATAACCTTGTAATGCGTGATAGACTTTTCTAATTAAAATACGGGTATTTTCTTGACATATTTCTTGACGACTTATTATATATATTGTCCATAGTAAAATTTGGTTATCTTCTATGTCTTGGGTAAAGTTATCATACTGACAAGTTAATTTAGGTTTCCAGGGATGTTTAATCATGGTTTTGATATTTATTTTTCCCTTGACATAATTTAACTCTCGTGATTGTTTTATATAGGTTGAATAAAGTCCTTTTTGAATACGGTTTAAGATACGATGAGCAAAAATAGTTGCTAAACGGTTATAAAAGTCGGGTAAACTTTCACAAGTCATTAAACCATCTAAAAATTGAAAACTTTTGAGGTTATAAGTATAGTCTAACATCTTAAAAATATTCCTAATAGGAACTTTCGGTTTAATCTGAAAATTCCAGTCATTATTAATAGGAATATAACCGACATATCCTCGAGAAATAATTTCCCATTGATCACCTTCTTTTGTATATTTTAGATTGATGTTGAATTTACTTTTATACTTATCTTTTAAATCATCAATAATCTCTTGTGGAATTTGATCACGGGGAATATTACAAGGTTGATATTCAGTTAATTCTATAGTATTAGTATCCATGTTATATATTTTTTAATTATCATTAACTCTAAAAAAATTATGTAAATGGTGGGTTACGGCAGAATTTAAATCTTAGTTTAGTATCAATAATAAAAGTTAGCCTAACACCCCCTAAAAGTTCAATTTATCTTTTATTTTTGTCCAACGAAATTCTTGAATTTTGTCCGTTTCGTCAAAAAAGTATTCTTCTAAATAGGGTTCTATTTCCATTGTCCAAATGTCTTCGAGATCATCTGGTAATGTTTCAGTTAGGAAGAAAGAAACACCAATTTCATAATGGCGATCGTTAATAGTTTTATTGAGTTCAATTAAAATGTTTATTAATGATTCAATATCATAGTTTGGGTTATGTTTTTGGTGGTATTTTCTGAGTATGTCATAGTTAGGTTTGATGGGAATAAATGCAAAGCGACGACGCAAAGCATGATCTACTAAAGCAATTGAGCGATCTGCTGTATTCATAGTTCCAATTATATAAACATTTTCAGGTATTTTGAACTTTTGATCGCTTCCTGAAAGTTGTATTTCTTCTTCTCTATATTCTAGTAAATACATCAATTCTCCGAATACTTGGGAAAGGTTAGTGCGGTTAATTTCATCAATAATTAAAATACACATCCCTTCACAGTCTTTTGCTTTTTCACAGAAGGTTAAAAACCGTCCAGGTATCATAGAATATTCTAGGTTTCCATCGGTTGAAGTTTGGGGACGAATACCTTGTATAAAGTCTTCATAACTATAACTAGGATGAAATTGTATCAGTTCATAAAATCCATTTCTTTCACTACTTAAATGTTTAGCAATGTGTTTCGCTAGGTAGGTTTTTCCTGTTCCTGGTGAACCTTGAAAGATAATATGTTTTTTACGTTTTAGGGTTTTAATATATTGGGTTAATTCTTTTTCTTCTAGGTTAGTATCTTCAATAAGCTGTATCATACTATCTTGTTGTTTCTCTTCATAATTTAAAATATATTCAATTTCATCTATAGGATTTTCTTGTATTGCTAATAGAGATAAAACTAAGAAGTCTTTAAATCCTGCAAAAATAGTTTTTTTAAAATCATTATTTATTGTTAAAACTTCATCCAGGTTAGCATCTATCAAAGATGATATGTCAATTATCTTGTTACTCACTATTGAATATGCGTGTTCTTCAGGAATATCAATTAGTTGTGATATCATTTTCATCCTATGATATTCATTTGAGTTTGTATAATGAATAGCGAAATATTCACTGACTAACTTTTGATTTAACCTATTTAATATTTTTTCAGGTAAGTTATGACAGTTTTTCCATAGAGTAGACTTGCCATCCAAATCATCTTGAAATAAACTACATTTATAAGAAATTGACTCTGAACTTAATATTATTATAAAATGTAAGGAATAGTAAGGATTGTGTAAATCTCCAGTCCAACTTTTAAAGTCTGCATATATAATAGAACCTTGATTATTTTTATCATCTTCTTCACTTACAAAAATTTCAAATGATGATTTAACTACGTTTTTCACAATGTTTATATGAATAAACTTTTGTTTTAGTTCTTGCAATATGTTAATACACAAACTTTCAAAAGGTATCTGAACATAATTTAAAAAATTTGGGTAATCCTTAAAAAAAATTGATTCAGAAGTTATACTAGAAATAGATTTAAGAGTATCATGTGTAAAATCCATATAATCACAATTTTCATCAATTATTATTCTTGGTAGACGTTCAGACATACTTTCAGTAAAAATTATTTGTAATGGTCGAATTTATTGTACTATTTTTGTGTGTTGGTTGAAAAAAGGAAAATTAATTAACTTTCTGATGTAGCGATCGCTTTTTATTCCTTGGCTGTATCTTAACAAAAGATAGCTATAATGATATGTGTAGTTAATTATGTATAATTCTGATCATGAATATTATAAACGTGAGTGAAGAAACAAACAACGTTAAATCTGTACTTGATACGGTTACAAAAGATAAAAATGCTACTGTTATTATAAAAAGTGATGTAGAAGATGCTGTTATTATGTCCAAAAGTTATTATGATAGTTTAATGGAAACAATTTATCTATTAAAATCTCCTGCCAATGCTAAACATTTAGAAGAAGCAATTTTAGAATATAAATCAGGAAAAACACAAGAACATGATTTAATATAATTATGAACAAAAAAACTGAGTTTCCTTTCAATAAAGCAAGACGAGTTACAATTGAAGAAAATAAGAAATTTAGACAAGCTATTTATGAACAGTTTGGGATAAAGTTTAGAGAACGAAAAACAATCAAACAAGATGAAGATGATAAGAAATAAAGAAAACGCTGACTATTAATTATTTATCTTCGATAACCTTTATAACTCAATTTTTTTTGAATTGTTGTTCTTGAAATGATTAACCCTACATTATTTATTGTACCCTCAAACCCAGTCTTGTAGGGGTTTAATAGCATTCAAACAGTCTAACTTTAACTGTTGCGCAATAGTAACCAACCTCACTGTAGGGACTATTCAGTACAAAAATATTGCTATTTTAATTATTGCGCAATAGAAAAAACTGGTAGAGAGATCCAATAAACAAAATTATGGTTAAAACGCATTCTGAAAATGCAAAAATCGAATGCAACCTAATATTTTGTTACATTAGCTACAAAATTTCTCGGATTGTGAGGTTTAAATTAATGACAACTCGACCAAAAGGAGGGTTTTAAAAGTGGTGCAGAGTACCCAACCTAAAAAGAAAGTAAAATTAAATAAATTTGAAAAGCTGAAAGCGGAAAAAGATGGACTCGATATCAAAGACCAACTAGAACACTTTGCCCAAATCGGTTGGCAGGCCATGGAAAAAACCGATCTCGAACTTCGCCTAAAATGGGTGGGCATTTTCTACCGTCCCCTAACCCCTGGCAAGTTCATGTTACGTCTGCGGATGCCTAATGGTATCCTCACCAGCGAACAAATGCGGGTTCTCGGTCATATTGTACAACGATATGGGGCTGATGGAAACGCTGATATCACTACCCGACAAAACCTGCAACTGAGGGGTATTCGTCTTGAAGACATACCCGATATTTTTAACCGTCTCCAAGAGGTTAACCTGACATCTATGCAGTCCGGAATGGATAATGTCCGCAATATTACGGGTTCACCCATGGCCGGTTTAGATGCAGATGAACTGATAGACACCCGTGAGTTGGTGCAGCAAGTACAGGACATGATTACTAATCACGGTCAAGGTAATTATGACTTTACTAACTTACCCCGAAAGTTCAATATTGCCATTGAAGGGGGACGGGATAACTCTGTTCATGCCGAAATTAACGATATTGCCTTTGTTCCTGCTTACAAAAACGGTGAATTAGGGTTTAATGTCGTGGTTGGTGGCTTTTTCTCTGCTACTCGTTGCGATGCTGCTATTCCACTGAATGCTTGGGTTCCCCCAACAGAAGCAGCAGTTGTTGAATTATGCCGTGCCATTTTAACCGTATTTCGGGATCATGGTTCAAGAGGCAACCGTCAAAAAGCCCGCCTTATGTGGTTGATAGACGAATGGGGCTTAAATAAGTTCCGTGAAGAGGTAGAAGCAGTATTAGGTTATAAACTGGAGACGGAAGCGGAAAAAGACGCTATTGACTGGGAGAAACGGGATCATATTGGTGTATTTTCCCAAAAACAAGCCGGTTTAAATTATGTAGGAATGCACGTCCCTGTGGGTCGTTTATACGCTGAGGATATGCTAGACTTCGCGAGAATGGCGGAAGTCTATGGAAATGGTGAAATTCGCCTCACTGTTGAGCAAAATGTCATTATTTCTCATATTCCCGACGAAAACCTAGAGACGTTTCTAGAAGAACCCATCCTAGAAAAATTTAGTATGAGTCCAAAACCATTACAAAGAGCCTTAGTTTCCTGTACAGGGGCGCAATTTTGTAGTTTTGCTCTAGTTGAAACAAAAAATCGTGCTGTAGCTTTGGCTAAGGAACTGGATGAAGCTTTAGAACTACCCCAAACCGTCCGCATTCATTGGACTGGTTGTCCTAACTCCTGTGGACAACCCCAAGTTGCAGATATTGGCCTCATGGGGACGAAAGTTCGCAAAGATGGCCAAACTGTCGAAGGTGTTGACTTGTATATGGGTGGAAAGGTCGGGAAAGATGCTCATTTAGGCACTTGTGTGCAAAAAGGTATCCCTTGCGACGACTTACTCCCTGTTTTGACTGATATCTTAATTGAAAATTTCGGTGCAAAACGTCGGTAACAATATGGGTTTAACAGTGTTAAACCCCTACGGAAACTAACTGTTCCCGTTCCCTATTCCGTAACACTTGACTTTCAATCTTATCTAACTATATCGAGAGGAAAACAATTAAAATGCTTGCAGAAATGTGGTCACTACGTGGAAGGTATAAAATACTCCACATGACATGGTTTGCCTTCTTTTTATCCTTTGTGGTCTGGTTTAACCTAGCACCCTTAGCAACCCAGGTAAAAGCTGATTTTGGACTAGAAGTAAGCCAAATTAGAACCTTAGCTATCTGTAACGTCGCTTTAACCGTTCCTGCGCGGATTATCATCGGAATGTTATTGGATCGCTACGGACCGAGAATTACCTATACATTATTGTTAATCTATGCAGCTATTCCCTGTTTAATCTTTGCCACGGCCCAAAGTTTCACCCAGTTAGTGATCGGACGTTTAATGTTGGGTATTGTGGGTGCAGGGTTTGTTATCGGTATCCGCATGGTTGCAGAATGGTTCCCCCCCAAAGAAATAGGACTGGCCGAAGGTATTTATGGGGGTTGGGGTAACTTTGGATCTGCTGCTGCTGCTTTTACCTTACCCACCATCGGCGGATGGTTCGCTTTTGGCGCACTTTCCCCAGCAGGTGATCCCCTGCTCAACTGGAGGCTTTGCATCGCTGGAACGGGCATTATTGCTGCGCTGTATGGAATTTTATACTACAATAACGTCCAAGATCATCCCCCAGGAAAAATCTACCGTAAGCCCAAAAGTGCTAGAGGGATCGAAGTTACCACAAAGCGTGATTTTTGGTTCTTAATGGTGATGAATGCGCCTTTATCTGGCATTCTCATGGTGTTAGCTTGGCGGTTAACTAAAGTGGGTTTCTATGGTGTAAATACCATGTATCTTGTTTGGGCCTGTTTGATCGGTTTATATCTATTCCAAGCTTACAACTGTTGGGTGGTGAATAAAGATTTAATGACCGGTAAGAAGCAATATCCAGCTAAAGATCGTTATCGTTTCTCTCAGGTAGCTATTCTGGAATTAACCTATATTGTCAACTTTGGCTCGGAGTTAGCGGTGGTTTCCATGCTACCCACATTCTTTGAAGGTACGTTTACCTTAACCCCGGCACAAGCAGGAATGATCGCGTCTAGTTATGCGTTTATGAACTTGATGTCCCGTCCAGGTGGTGGTTTAATCTCTGATAAGTTGGGCAGTCGTAAGAATACTATGGCTGTGTTAACCCTCTGTATGGGTATTGGTTATCTGATGATGGGGACTGTGAGTAGTAGTTGGTGGTTACCTGGGGCTATTGTTTTAACTATGGCTTGTTCTTTCTTTGTGCAAGCAGGAGAAGGGTCAACTTTTGCTATTGTACCCCTGGTAAAACGTCGTATTACGGGTCAAGTTGCGGGTAACGTAGGAGCCTATGGAAATGTAGGTGCAGTGGCTTATTTAACCATTTTTAGCCTGTTGCCAGAATGGTTAGGAGGGGGCAAAGATCCCAGTCCCGCGATCATTGCGCAAGCCAATACGGCCTTTTTCCAGATAATGGGAACAATGGCTATTATTGTGGCTTTCTTATGCTGGTTTATCCTCAAAGAACCGGAAGGGTCATTTGCCGAACACCATGAAGGGGAAGAGGAGGATCGTGGTTTATCTTCTGTTCCGGTGATGGAAAGTGATGTTTCTATTGACTCTATTTCTAGGGGTTAGATAAATTTGTAGGGTGCGCTCTAGCCGATTATAGTTGATGGGATAAGCTACAATTTTACTCCTCCCGTAACGCACCAAAAACCTCAACTTTGGTGTATTACGCTATGCTAATACACCCTACAATACTAGGAGGTTAGATTGGGGAAATTAGGAAAAAACAACTTAATAACCCCAGTAACTAAAGCGATAATGACCCCAATGGCAACAGATCGATTGATAAATTCTTGAGAATCTAACCGTTTATTCACTCCTTTTAGTTCTGTCTCAATGGTTGCCAACTTAACATCAATGGTGTTCAGTTTCTCCGACTGCTTATCGAGCTTGCTGTTTACATCCTTAATGTCTTGCTTAAGCTCTTTCAGGACTTCTGCTAAGTCATAAGTTACGGTAACGGGTTCGTTAACTAAAAATAAAATAGACAACTAAAGATCATTTTCAGTTAAATGACTCATAGCTGATATCATTAACGCTCATAAATCAACGCTTATTGAGCCATAGCGTAACAATGGTGGCAACGTATTTACGCCCCTTACTCAAATAATCCCACAAATTAATACCTGTTTTACTTTCTCCAGAAGTGCGAGGGACACAAACATAGGGAACCTCCTTCATTTTGTATTTTAATCTAGCCGCACGACATAATAAATCAATACAATATTCTCCATAGTCTCCTTCAAGACGAATCTTCTCCAATACGTCTGAACGTGCAGCAATAAAGCCACTGGTATAGTCATGAACTTTGCGTCCCAATAACAGCATCGCAAAATTATTAATAATCCAACTCAATACCCGTGCCATCAACCCATGAGCAATATCCGTTCCTCCTTCAATCCAACGGGAACCCGCCACCACATCAGCCTCTCCCTGTCGAATAGCTTCCACTAATTTTGGCACATCTTCAGGGGGCATAGACAAATCACAATCCATCCAGGTGACAATTTTAGCATCGTAGGTTTGTATCGCCTCATCGATACCCCGTTGAATGGCAGAGGTTAAGCCCTTTTCTTGAAGACGACGCACTAGAGCAATGCCGGATTTAACGTCTTTTTCTCCAGCAGAGTAGGGCCGTTGAGCCGCCATATCCGCTACAATCTTCCAGGTTTGATCGGGAGAATCATCATCAATGACCAGAACGAGGTAGGGGGGAGAAACACTAGCCAGCAGACGTTCAATTAAATCGGTTATATTACCACTTTCGTTAAAAGTCGGTAAAACGGTACAAACCAGGGCATTGTGGTCAACCTTAGACATGGGCGTAGTTTTAGAGAAGGGTATCTTAACATCATTGAAGACACAAAGTATTTTAGCTTAGAATGGCGACTAGGCTATGATTAAAACTGTTAATAAGTTTGAGGTTCGGTGTCTGTGCCGATTTTGGGCAACATTAAGACATAACGATAGCCGGACTCTGAGGAACCTTGAACCATAATTTTCCCTCCATGATTTTCCACCAGATGACAACTTAAGAGCAAACCCAATAATTCTTGAGCGTTTTGAGAGGATAATTGATGGCTTTGGTCTTGGTAAATTAATTTTTCGAGAGAAGATGACCGTAAAATATAATCGTTGCTGGTTGCAATCACCCCTTGATTCTGTTCACGAGCATTGAAAGAACGATGTAATTGGGCTAATTTGTTGTGGGTTGATGAGGGGTTAAAATTCACTTGGGGTAAACCATCTCCCAACCAAGGATGGGAAACCCAAACGGCTATATTTAGGGTTTGGCTACGACGGGAAATATGAATACGAACTTCTCCCCCCACTTCCCCGGATTCGAGGATGCTCATCACCATGTAATATAGCCCTTGACGCACAATTTCTTTATCCAAAAGCCAAATTCGTTTTCCGGGTTCAACGGATAGGCGTAAAGTTTGTTCTTTTTGATTGACCAGTTCAGCTAGACTGTTAATGGTGTTTTGAGCTAGCATTTCGATATTAACCGGGTTGAGTTGTAGTTCATTATGATTTTTCTGGGGAATTCCCAAGGTCATAATTTCCTTAACCAGAGAATTCAAGTGCTGACCGCTACTGTGAATAATTTTTACATATTCTTGTTGTTTTGTGGTGAGGGAACCAAACACACCTCCCTGTAAAACACTGGACATTCCGATCACTGAGGTTAAGGGGGTCCGAAATTCCTCGATTAACTGCCCTAAGAGTTGTAGTTTAATGGTGTCGATAGAGGTTGATAAGGCCTCAGGTGAACCCGACTCATGACCTTGAGGAGACGACAGGTTAGGTGTCATTAGGTTTAACCATTGGTCCTCTTGGGGAGATTGAGTTTTGAGGAGATGATTGCGTTCAAATTCCCGTAAACACCAACGGGCCGTTATGGTTAAAAATTCTACATCTCTGGCAGTAAACTCACGGGGAACTAAGTCCATCACGGCCAGAGTTCCCAGACATTGCCCTTCTGCCGTCATCAAAGGCGTTCCTAAAAAAGCCCGAATTCCGTAATGCTGGACTAAAGAACTGTTAGCGAAAGTCGAATTTTCCAGGGTGTTCTGAATGATTAAAGGTTGTTCGCTGTCAACAACATAGGTACTAAAGGCTTCTTGACGAGAAATTTTACGGGTTGCGGCTAAATCGTTCATTAACCCCAATCTTGATAGTCCAACGGCTGATTTTAAACAAAATTGATCTTGAACCATTATCCCCAATAAACAGATGGGTGCATCTATGAAGCGGGCAGCAGTTTGAGTGGCTTCATCAAAGATAGGAATGGTTTCTGTGTCTAAGAGTCCTAACTCTTTTAAGGTTGCGACTCGTTTTTGTTCTCGAATAGCTGGACTCAACCCATCTAGACGACAAAAAAGACGATTAGTTGGGTTGAATATAGGATTAATATTTACCCCTAAATTTACTGCTTGCACTTGCATCACAAAATCCCACTGACTTGAGGTTTAGAGAAACTACGCAAATATAACCAAATGCTAGGTAAATAAAGGTTTACCTTCGCTAATATCCCGATTGATATCGCTTTTTTTGCCGGTTTATTTGCTAATTCTAAAGTTCCCAAAAATTTCTCTTTCTGAACATAATCATCAAAATTTTCCCTAATTATCTCTTTAACTGGTAATTTCACCCTTTATTTTCTATGATCACGGGTATATCTATGGTTGAATTCACTTAAGTATCATAAGACAACCACTGGGGTTTTCAGTAACATCCTCCCACCTCAACTGCTAGGGACTGGTGCCGACATTCACTTAACCTTTGGACAAAATTTTGTACCTGACCTCCCATGAGAAGTACCATATAAACTAAGATAAAGAATAAAACAATACCTTATGCTTAAAGCTCTATTTGGTGACCCTAATACCCGCAAAATCAAAAAATTACAACCTCTCGTTGCCGAAATCAAGTTACTTGAAGAGGATATTCAGAACTTATCCGATGAACAACTCAAGCAAAAAACTGTTGAATTTCGGGAAATGCTCGACAAAGCTAATAACGATGAAGAAATAGAGGATATTTTAGACGAAATTCTTCCAGAAGCCTTTGCTGTTGTCCGAGAAGCCGGAAAACGGGTCTTGGGAATGCGTCACTTTGACGTACAGTTAATGGGAGGGATGGTACTCCATCAAGGACAAATTGCTGAGATGAAGACGGGGGAGGGAAAAACCCTGGTTGCAACCCTTCCTGCTTATCTGAATGGACTCACAGGAAAAGGGGTTCATATTGTCACCGTTAACGACTACTTAGCCCGTCGGGACGCAGAATGGATGGGACAAGTTCATCGTTTTCTGGGATTAACGGTGGGATTGATTCAGTCAGGAATGAACCCAGAAGAACGCAAGAAAAACTACGCTTGCGACGTTACCTATACCACCAACAGCGAACTCGGTTTTGACTATTTACGGGACAACATGGCCACCGCCATGGCTGAAGTGGTGCAACGACCCCCGAATTATTGCATCATCGACGAAGTGGACTCCATCTTAATCGATGAAGCTCGTACCCCATTAATTATTTCCGGTCAAGTGGAAAGACCCACTGAAAAATATATTAAAGCAGCAGAAATTGCCAAAAAACTAGAACTACAAGAAGACGAAGACGACCCCAAAGACTACGAAGTGGACGAAAAAGCCCGTAACGTTTTGATGACCGATCAGGGGTTTGAAAAAGCGGAACAATTATTAGGGGTGACCGACCTATACGATCAGGAAAACCCCTGGGCCCATTATATTTTTAACGCCATCAAGGCCAAAGAATTATTCACCAAAGACGTGAATTACATCGTTAAAAATAAAGAAGTGGTCATCGTCGATGAATTTACTGGTCGGGTGTTAGCCGGAAGACGCTGGAGTGATGGACTGCATCAGGCCATCGAAGCCAAAGAAGGGGTTCCCATTCAACGAGAAACCCAAACCCTAGCCACCATTACCTATCAAAACTTCTTCCTGTTATATAACAAACTCTCAGGGATGACCGGAACGGCTAAAACCGAAGAAACGGAACTAGAAAAGGTTTATAATCTACAAGTCACCATCGTTCCCACCAACCGTCCTCCCCAACGTTACGACTACGCCGATGTGGTTTACAAAACCGAACCGGCTAAATGGAAGGCAGTAGCCACAGAAGTCGAAGAACTCCACCAACAAGGTCGTCCGATTCTGGTGGGAACCACTAGCGTTGAAAAATCAGAGGTGATCTCAACCCTACTACAACAAAGCAATATCCCCCATAATATCCTCAATGCCCGACCAGAAAACGTCGAACGGGAATCAGAAATTGTTGCCCAAGCCGGACGAAAAGGGGCTGTTACGATTGCGACTAATATGGCAGGACGAGGAACGGATATTATCTTAGGAGGGAACTCTGACTACATGGCCCGCCTGAAAATTCGTCAATATCTCATGCCTCAAATTGTCATGCCAGAAGATGATAACCTCATGGCAGGAGGGGGCATGGGCGGCAATGGTCGTCGTTCTCAAGGGTTTGGTCAGGAGGGCAAAAAGAAAAAGTGGCAACCCTCGGCCGAGATTTTCCCGACAGAACTCTCTTCAGAAACCGAACAGATGATCAAAGAAGCGGTTAAATTTGCCGTGGACCAATACGGACAACAAAGTCTCTCAGAACTGGAAGCCGAAGAAAAGATCGCCGTTGCCTCTGAAAATGCCCCCACAGATGACCCTGTGATTGAAAAATTGCGGGAAGTTTATAAGCTGATTCGTAAAGAGTACGACGCATTTACGGACAATGAACACGACGAGGTGATTGAACTGGGGGGACTTCATGTAATGGCCACCGAACGCCACGAGTCCCGTCGTATTGATAACCAGTTACGGGGACGGGCCGGAAGACAAGGAGACCCCGGTTCCACTAAATTTTTCCTCAGTTTAGAAGATAACCTTTTAAGAATTTTTGGGGGCGATCGTGTGGCAGGGTTGATGAATGCCTTCCGAGTCGAAGAAGATATGCCTATCGAGTCCAAAATGCTGACCCGTTCCCTCGAAGGGGCGCAGAAAAAAGTAGAAACTTTCTACTACGACACCCGTAAACAGGTATTTGAATACGATGAGGTGATGAATAACCAAAGACGGGCAATTTATGCCGAACGTCGACGGGTTCTCGAAGGGTTAGACCTCAAGGAACAGGTTCTACAATACGCTGAAAAGACTATGGATGAGATTGTGGACGCTTACGTTAATCCTGAATTACCTCCTGAAGAATGGGACGTAGAAAACTTGGTTAGTAAGGTCCAACAGTTTGTCTATCTCCTCGAAGATATCACCGCTAAGGATATGGAAGATATGACCGTAGGGGAGATGAAAATTTTCCTCCATGAAGAGGTACGCAAGGCCTATGACATCAAAGAGGACGAAGTGGATAAGGCTCGACCTGGTTTGATGAGGGAAGCGGAACGTTTCTTTATTCTGCAACAAATAGACACCCTCTGGCGTGAACATTTACAGTCCATGGATGCTTTGCGGGAATCCATTGGTTTACGGGGTTATGGACAAAAAGATCCTCTCATTGAATATAAACAGGAAGGATACGAAATGTTCTTAGAGATGATGATCGATATTCGTCGTAATGTCGTTTATTCTCTCTTCCAGTTCCACCCCCAAGGACAACCCCAAGCAGTTTAAAATCGTTATGGCAGGGGTTAACGTCGGTTAACCCCTGGGTCTTATGTTTATTTGCCAGAACATTTTAGAAATATTGAGTTAAAGTAATGCTCAATACTTTTGAGGATACACCCCACTTAATTGCATAACATCTTCGATGGTTGTACAGTAATTTTCTAGACCGAAAGTAGCAGGAGTGACGGTATTTTTATAAACAAAATGTCGATAATTAATCGAAAAATAATCCCAATCTTCCATGCGTAAACGAAAGACTTTGATGAAAAAGTTAACTAAGATGATACGTAAAGTGATTTGAAAATAAATTTTTTTATTTAGATAGTTACATATTTGTTTTATAGCTTCATTAACCGTTACTTTTTGATTACCTAAAACTAAATCTTTACTAACGGATTCACTAGCAGGATTTTCTACTAAATATTTAATAACTTGAGCAATATCCCTAGCATGAATATAATGAAAGCTACCATCAGCTTTGAACCAGCGAATTAAATCCATCCATTTAATTACATCTTTTATTCCACCGGATAAATGAGAGTAGGGTTTATTTGGTTCCCCTCCAAAGACTAAAGTAGGGAAAACAGTGGTTACTTTATCATAGATGGGGAGTTTAGATAACTGAGTATAACACTGATATTTTGTTCTGACATAATTGGTTCCTAATGTTCCGGCTTCTGGTAGGGGTTGATTATTTTGATCTAAAATACTGGCAGTAGAGAAGTAGATAATTTTCTCGCAAACTTCAGGATTCAATAAGTTCATTAACCCCAAAGTTTTTGTAACATTAATCTCAAAAGATTCGGTAATTCCTCCCCAACTGGTAGCAGCCAAAATAGCTACATTAACTGTCTTCAAAAAATCACTAAATTTCTCAATATTTTGTAAATCACCAATGATAAGATGAACATTAGGACGACTTTGATAATGGAATTGTAATTTTTCAGGATTTCTCACTAAAAAATAGAGTTCATGCTCCGTTTCTTTAATCAAAGTTTCGGCCATATAATGACCGATACAACCACTCACCCCTGTAATAAAAATACGTTTCATCAATACCCTACTATTTAAAGTCCGTCAGAAATAGTTATTTTAACACGGTTTTTTCGATTGTGTGTCTATGAAGATGCAGTATTCAATCGATGTTTATCAATGGATAATGGATAATTGACAATTGATAATTAATTAATTCGGTAATAAACCTCTCTTTCTTGGTGCAGTTCCTCTTTGATGGAAACCACCAAGACCGGACTGCACCGCTTTTAAGGATAAACAAGTAAAAAGCGTGACTTCCCATACAATCCTCTTCCCTTTAGGGAGAGGTAATTATCCATTGTCCATTGTCCATTATTGAAATTAATCATCTTTTTTATGATGAACTTCAATAATAGTGTGAACGTTTCCTCTGGGGTTAAAATCACCCTTCAAAGTAGCTTCTAATGGATCACAAGCTGCAACAAAATCATCTAAAATTTGGTTAACAGATTCTTCATGAGAAATATAATGATCACGATAGCGATTAATATACAATTTAAGAGCTTTTAATTCTACAACTTTCTCGTTAGGAACATAGGTTAAGTATAAGGTAGCAAAGTCAGGATAACCAGAAAAAGGACATTTACAAGTAAACTCAGGTAACGTAACATTAATGGTATAATGACGACCCATACGAGGGTTGGGAAAGGTAATTAATTTTCCTGCTTCAATCTCCCGTTCACCATATTTCATCGGGGGATTATCTATGTTTGTGGGTTGAGTCATAGTAATAACTTAAATAATTTTACTATTGTTAATATAACAGCTATTAGTTATCAATGGATAATTGATAATTGACAATTGATAATTAATTAATTCGGTAACCAACCTCTCTTTCTTGGTGCAGTTTCTGTTT
>JBFRWO010000081.1:0-4467 GCA_051439625.1 Crocosphaera sp.
GGTGGTCATTTAGGTCATGTATTTGGGGATGGACCAAAACCCACAGGACAACGTTATTGTATGAATGGCGTTTCTTTGAAGTTTGTCCCGAAAGGTTAATAATAGGTTAGATGAGGAGTGTGGGGAGTGTGGGAAGTGTGGGAAGACTCGAAGCAATATTAATATTTTGCTCCCTCAGTCTCCCTATCTCCCCGTCACCCAGTCTCCCCGTCACCCCCATCTCCCTGTTGCTTGCTTCTTTAACCATCCCTTTGATAAACTCAGTTAAAAAATGCTGTTAAAATGCCAGTGAATACCATCCCCCCTGTAGATTTAGTCCGTCAATATAAGCTTATTAGTGAAGAAATTGATCGTGCTGTCCTCGAAGTTGTCCGTTCCGGTCGTTATATCGGTGGTGCAGTTGTTAGCGACTTTGAAAAACAACTAGCTGAATATGTGGGTAGTTCTTATTGTATTGGTTGTAACTCAGGAACCGATGCGCTTTATTTAGCCTTACGTGCTTTAAATATTGGTGCAGGGGATGAAGTGATTACCACACCCTTCACTTTTATTGCTACCGCAGAAACCGTTAGTTTAGTGGGGGCAAAACCTGTTTTTGTGGATATTGAACGGGATACCTTTAACATCGATATTGAAGCCATAAAAGCAGCTATTACCCCCCAAACCAAAGCTATTATGCCTGTTCATCTCTTTGGCCAACCGGTTGACATGACTGGTTTAATGGATATTGCCCAAAAACATAATTTGTACGTGATCGAAGACTGCGCTCAAAGTACAGGGGCAAAATGGCAAGACGATGTCACAGGAAATATTGGTCATGTTGGCTGTTTTAGCTTCTTTCCCACCAAAAATTTGGGTACTTGTGGCGATGGTGGTGCAGTGACAACTAATGATCCTGCGATCGCTGAAAGCATTCGAGTCATCAAAGAACATGGCTCGGCACAACGATATTATCACGATGTTGTTGGTATTAATAGTCGTCTTGATAGTATCCAAGCAGCTATTTTACAAGTTAAGTTACGTTATCTCGATCAGTGGAATAAACAAAGACGAGAAATCGCTCAACGATACCATCAATTATTAGCTGGTATTTCAGAGATACAACTTCCCCAAGAAATTCAGGGAGGCTATCATGTTTGGAATCAATACACGATTTTAGTAAAAAATAAGACTAATCAAGAAAAAACAACAAGGGATGACTTGAGAGCGAAGCTACAGGAAAATGGTATTATTTCCATGATTTATTATCCCATTCCCTTACATTTACAAAAAGTTTATCAAAATTTAGGTTATCAAAAGGGAGATTTTCCTGTTACAGAACAAGCAGCAAATGAAGTTTTATCCTTACCCATGTTCCCCGATATTTCTCCCGAAGAACAAGAACAAGTTGCTTATGCTTTGAGAGATTATTTTGATTAAGATGGTTCAAAAAATATAATTAGAAATTAATTTTCTCTAACTATTTGCTGTTGGTGAGGAGCTTAAAGCTTATTATAGGAATAGAGCTAAAGTGAAGGAACAGGCAAATATTAATGAACCAAGTCAAGTTAATTTCAGGGCGAGGTATTCCCCTAACAGGAGATGATATCGATACCGATCGCATTGTACCCGCAAGGTTTTTACGTTGTGTCACCTTTGACGGTTTAGGAGAACAGGTGTTTGCTGACGATCGCAGTCAACTGAAAGGGGAACACCCTTTTGATCAGCCTCAATATCAAGGGGCTAATATTTTGGTCGTCAATGCGAATTTTGGCTGTGGATCATCGAGGGAACACGCACCTCAAGCTATTATACGTTGGGGAATTAAAGCCATTATCGGCGAAAGTTTTGCTGAAATCTTTTTTGGTAACTGTATCGCTAATGGGGTTCCCTGTGTGACTGCATCCCCTGAAGCTGTCAAAAGTTTACAAAACCAACTAAAAAATAACCCCCAGGCTGAAATTACCCTAGATTTAGCAGCTAAGCAAGTCAAATGCGATGATTGGTTAGGAGACATTTCTATGGGAGAAGGTTCCCGAATGATGCTTCTTGAAGGGACATGGGATAGTTGTGGACAGTTAATTCAAAACCCGAACCAGATTAAAGAGACGGCAGAGAAATTACCCTATCTAGTGTGGTAATACAAGGAACTTGGTTTAGTGAGGGTGGGGAGTGTGGGAGGGGTGGGAAGTGTGGGGAGTATTTTTCTTTGAGTTTGTAATCTATGCAAATGAAAGTTGCTATCATCCTTGACGGAAGATTGTAGATTGAAGATTGCCGATTGAGTAAATACAAGCCTTTGCTTTCAAACATTGGTAAATCTAAAATCTACCCTTTTTAATATTTAGTTTCTAAACATTCTTTATAAGCTATTGACATTTTTGCTGAAAAGTCTGCTGGTGATATTCCTTCATTTGCTTCAGCTATATTCGCTCCTATTGAGGTTCCACTTCTCAATAGCTGTTTATTAGATAACTGATAACTGATAACTGTTCACTGACTTCACCTCCTGGGGGGGACGCACACAACACGAAATCCGACATCATGGCGCGCGCTGAGCTCGTAGCGAAAGGCGGAACGGCAACCTCCCAAATCGATGCGGTAAGAACCGCCTCTAATCACATGACATTCGTATTTTGTCAATTGCTTTTTAATATTTTTAACAAAAAAACGATGAACAGAACTAGAGTTATTAGTTTGGTTTTGCCCAGCCCAGACGTTGCCATCAGAGGGTGCGCCCTTGTAATCATCATGCCAAGGATCTAAGCACCATTCCCAGACGTTGCCGTGCATATCATACAAACCAAAACCATTGGGGGGGAATTGACCAACAGGGGTTGTTTCATTCCTATATTGTCCCTTGGGTTCATTGGAATAAGTTTCAGAGGCTCTGTAATTGGCTAATTGGTCGGTGAGGGTATCTCCAAAATGAAACGGAGGATAAGATTCCCCTTGTTCTAGGTTCAGGGGTTTTCTCATGGCTCGACAGGCATATTCCCATTCGGCTTCACTGGGCAGTCTATACTCTCTTCCTGTTAGCTTAGATAGTCTTTGACAAAACTCTACCGCTTCATGCCAAGAAACCCTTTCCACAGGTCGCTCATCCCCTTTAAAAGAAGAGGAGTCAGGTTTTAAGTCGATTTCTACCTTTAAATCTGTTCGAGAAGCGATCGCTCTCCATTGTGCCTGAGTTACAGGATATTTCCCCATGAAGAAGGGAGAAACAGTAACTTGATGTTGAGGACGTTCCCAACTCCCACTACCTTCCTCAGTTTCAGGAGAACCCATTGTAAACGTTCCCCCAGGAATATAGACCAGATCCAAATCTACCTCTTTTCCTAAATTTTCACTCAAATACCAAGAAATTTCGTACTTAGGATTAATTTCTTCTCCTTGTGCGTTAACAGTGACCACATCAAATCCGTTGAAAGTGAACGTTGTCCATCCATATACAGAAGGTCGTATTTTGGTTTTGACGAGACGAATCCCCTTATCTTCCTCATTACTTACCTCACTTTCCTCTAACATTAAACACCCTAAGTCTTCATATTCTCTCGGAGGATAATTTTGGACTTCCTCCAACGTTGGCAGTCTGAAAAAGAATACAGGAGGTTCAGAAGCATTATTACGGGTCAATGATGGTGCTTTAGCAGTTAACCACAGACAAAAACGCATCCCATTAACCCAACTTACTTGTGTTCTGGGTTGTTTAGCACTTCCAGGGGCAAAATGCTCTCCTGAACAGAATAAGTCATCCTCATCCATGAAAAGTTGATATTCTGCACAGGTAATGTAGAAAGAATCAATATAAAGATTATCGTCTATGGTCGTTAAATTACTCAGTCGTCGTGATAATTTAACTTCTGCTGCCAAGGTCCACATTTCAGGGTCATTAGATTCTAACCCTTGTTCTAAAATGAGGTCTAATTGTTCTCTTGTTTTCGGGTCAACTTTTAAACTTTCCTCCTGACAATCCAAAGCTAACACTAATGAGTGAACCATCGAGGTTTTTCTCTCTTGTTGGATCAAAGAAGTGGCCTTGATTTGGGCTACATAGAGATGAATGGGTTTAATCCCTGCTTGGATCAACGAAGTGGCATCGGTTTGCGCTGCATAGAGACGAATGGTTTCAGCCCACCAAGGATCTTGAAAGTTGTCAATTAAAATCGATTCAAGCTGTAATTCTTTAATTTCTGAGGCCGCGAGGTATTCTTGAAAGCTTAAGTGGGCAAATTCATAAGTTTTGAGTTCTTTTTCTACTAACAACCCACTCACTTCTTTAATTTTTTTGAGGAATTGTTCGGCTGTTAACGTATTTCCGGCAACCCTTTCTAGTTCCTCTTGTATAATTTCTTGTCCTAACTCTAAGGGAAATTCGAGAGTTTTTGCTTGCATTAAAGACAAGGCCAACACTTGCAAGACCGACTTATTTTGTTCCCCTGTCAATGGTACTTTTATTTCTTTTGCTTGTTGTCGCGCCCCTAATAG
>JBFRWO010000082.1:0-11653 GCA_051439625.1 Crocosphaera sp.
CGCATGGCATCTAAATCACCATTAATACCATCCCTAATCACACCTCCATCTTTTAAATGTAAGGGGGGAGATTCAACTAGATGATCGATAACATATTGACCTAATTTTTCTAATTCTGGGGGAACATTTTGCAGGGCTTTTAGATAAGCAGAATCACCTTGAATAGCTAACTCTGCTAATTCTTTTAACTTGACTAATGACTCAGCTAATGATAATAAATCTCTCGCATTAGCTGTTCCTGAACCTACTCTGCCACTAATTCTTTCTAAGTCATAAATACTGCGCAGTAGTTGTCTAATATCTTGTCTTAAAGATGGATTTTCTACTAATTGTTCTATAGTATTTTGTCTCGCTATAATTCCTTTAATACTTAATAATGGTTCTAGTAACCAACGACGCAAAGCACGACCACCCATTGCTGTACAGGTGCGGTCTAAAGCCCATAATAAAGAACCATGAAATGTTCCATCTCTTACCGTTTGAGTTATTTCTAAATTACGACGGGTTTGGTAATCTAAAATGAGGAAATCAACCTGACTATAAGTACGTAACAGTTGTAGAGGAACTTGATAGGCTTTTTGGGTATCTTCTATGTAATCTAATAAACCTCCGGCTGCTCGAATGGCTAGGGGTAAATGTTCGCATCCTAACCCTTCTAATGACCTTAGATGAAAGGTAATTAAGAGCTTACTTTTGGCCTCATTTAAAGTAAAAGGTGTTTGCGATCGCAGGGAATAACAAAAACAGTCGGGTAAGACATCAGCTAAATATTGAGACTTCTCTCCGGGGCGTAATAAACTATTAATATCGGGGGCATTTGTAGGGATTAAAATTTCTGCTGGTTGTAGCCTTAATAACTCTAAATTCAAGTTAGCTAAATCTTGAGATTGAGTAGTAAAAAATTCTCCTGTAGAAATATCAGCATAAGCAAGTCCCCAATGTTCTCCAGCAATAACAATAGCAGCTAAATAATTATTCTGTTTTGCTGATAACATCCCCTCATCTGTTAATGTTCCAGGAGTTAATAATTTAGTTATTTTTCGCTCTACCATTCGCCCTTGCGCTGCTGCTTTTGCTGAGTCTTCTACTTGATCACAAATAGCTACAGCATAGCCTTTTTCTACTAATAAACGACTGTAACGATCTAAAGCATGATGAGGTACACCAGTCATGGCAACTCTGCCTATTTCTTTGCCCCCTTCTTTGCTGGTTAAATGTAATTCTAATTCTTGAGAAATAGTAACAGCATCTTGGAAAAAACATTCAAAAAAATCACCCACTCTATACACCAATAAAGCGTTAGGATACTGTTCTTTAACTTCAACATAATGTTGATACATTGGGGTTAATTTCTTAGCCTCAAGGTTACGATAATCAGTATGAGGTGAATCACTGGTGCCAATATTAGGGTTAGGGTTTGATTCTGAATAACTGGACATTGATCAATGAATAATATAATTGCCTAAAGTCAATCTATTATAAACTATCTTAGATTATGATAATCAAGGAAATGTAAGAAAAATATTAAGATAAATAAAATGATCGAGTGTCAAGTAAAATAAATTAGGATACTGAGGACAGATTTAATTATTATTGGTTTTGATATAATGATGAAAAAAGGAGGATAAAATGGTTAAAAAAATTGCTCTATTTAATCATAAAGGTGGAGTTAGTAAAACAACTACAACCTTTAATTTAGGTTGGATGCTGGCAGCTAAAGGATATAGAGTCATTTTAGTTGATACTGATCCTCAATGTAATTTAACAGGAATGGCCTTAGGAGAAGCAACGGAAGAAGATGAGGATAGAATTGAAGAAATTTATAACACAAGGTCAAATATTAAGACAGGTTTAGCTCCTGCATTTGAATCTCAACCCAGAGCTATTGAAGCAGTAGATTGTATTACTATAGGAGAGCAAGAGAGATTATTTTTATTACCTGGCCATGTGGGATTTGCTGAATATGAAGTAACGTTAGGAATAGCACAAGAATTGAGTGGATCAATACAAGCTCTTAAGAATTTACCGGGTGCTATTACGGATTTATTAAATAAAACAGCTAGTAAATTTAATGCTGACTATATTTTAATTGATATGAGTCCCAGTCTAGGAGCTATCAATCAAAACCTATTAATGACCAGTGATTTTTTTATAGTTCCTACTACTGCGGATTTTTTCTCTTTAATGGCAATTGATTCTCTATCTAATGTTTTGCCAAAATGGTATGATTGGGCAAAAAAAGCTAGTTCATTGCCAATTTTAAAAGAAGCAAGTTACCCCTTTCCTGATGTTACTTTAAAGTTTCTAGGTATTATTATTCAGAATTATCGTGTTTATGCAGGTACACAAACGGCTGCTTTTGAAAAGTGTATCAAAAAAATTGAAGAAGATGTTTCAGATAAATTAGTTCCTATTTTACGAAAAAATAATATGATGTTGTCCGATCAAATTTACAGTGAAACAGGAATAAACCATAATTATTGTCTAACGAAAATTCCTAATTTTAATAGTTTAATTGCTCTATCTCAAGAGTATCGTCCTCCCATTTATGCACTGACAACTGAACAGTTAAAAAAAGGGGGTAAACAAGGAGGTAATGTTTTAAATACAAGTCAAAAAAAGCAAAAAGAATTTGAAAAAACTTTTTCAGATTTTACTTATAAAATGATTGATTTAATTTCAGATTATGCAGTCAGCAATTGATCAATTCAGAGTTAGTATTCAGAGAGTTAGGGATCTCATTGCATTGCATAATTCTATTAAATCTCAATCAACATCTGCACTAGATTTATCAGATATATTGAGATCAGCTTTAGTTTTAACTGTAAGTGCATTAGATTACTATGTTCATGAAGTTGTTACTTTAGGAATGTTAGAAATTTATCGAGGACAACGTCCTGAACCTTCCGTGTCTGCAAATACTTCTAAATCAGCATTTTCTCGCTTCAAAGTATCTTTAGGAGGAGCGAGTAAAGAAAGAAAAATAGCCTTAGATATTGAGAGTTGGTTAGAAACAGAAATTCAGCAAAATTATGGCTCAGAATTTTTACAGCAATCTTATCAGCTTTCTCAATTATTGCCTATCATATCTAATAGTATGGTTAAGCAACTTAATGATACCAGTTAGTTAGAAAATGAAATTAGGGAAAGATTAGGATATAAAAGTTTTCAGCAACCTGATAAAATTGCTGATGCCATTCGATATATTTCTGATAAAAAATTATGGGAAGAAGTAAGCAATAATATGAAAAAACCAGCCAAAGATATTAAACAACAACTAACTTTTATTGTTGATCGTAGAAATAAAATTGCTCATGAAGCAGACATCAATCCAACCTATAATATAGGAAACCGATGGCCAATTGATGATATTTTAGTTAATGAAACAGTTAATTTTGTCGAGGATGTGGTTGAAAATATCCATCAAATTCTATAACTTAAATACGATACAATACTAAATTACTATATGGCACGACCCAGTAAACTGAAGTACGATCGCGGCACATTAATTTTACATCCACCCCCAAGAGGGAAAGCATGGATCGAGTTTGCCACGTGGGACGATCGCATCGAGAAGTTTCGGGTTCCTGCTATTCATTATCGGGTTTTGATTGAAACCTTGCAAGACAATAATCTCAACTTTGTCGATAATGCCAAAGACTTTTTCCCTTTAGACTTAACCCCTAGTTTTGAGAGGGAACCCTATCCCCATCAAACTGAGGCGTTAGAAGCTTGGAAACTTTCAGGACGTAAAGGGGTGGTGGTGTTACCAACGGCAGCAGGAAAGACCTATTTGGCACAGTTAGCCATGATTGCTACCCCTCGCACCACTCTCATTATAGTACCGACCTTAGATTTAATGCACCAATGGTATGCGCAGATGTGTGCAGCGTTTCCCGACATTGAGGTGGGGTTATTGGGAGGGGGATCACGCGATCGCAGTCCTATTTTAATTGCAACCTATAACAGTGCAGCTATTCACGCCGAAACCATAGGAAATCGTTACGCATTACAGGTATTTGATGAATGTCACCACCTTCCCACTGATTTTTTCCGAGTTATTGCAGAATACGCCATTTCTCCCTATCGTTTGGGTTTGACTGCTACTCCAGAAAGGGCTGATGGTAGCCATCGTGACTTAGATAGTCTAATTGGTGAGGTCGTTTATCGCAAGGGAGTTAAAGAACTTGCGGGGGGAACATTAGCGGATCATAAAGTAGTAGAAATTAAGGTGAAACTATCACCAACGGAACGAAAAAATTATGAACAATCAATGCAAATTAGAAATGATTTTTTACGCAAATCTAATATATCTTTGGGTAGTTTAAACGGATGGCAAATTTTTGTCAAAGCTAGTGCTAGAAGTCCAGCCGGAAGACGTGCAATGTTAGCCCATAGACAAGCCAAAGAAATAGCAGCCGGTACAGAAGGAAAAATAAGAGTGTTAGCAGAATTAGTTTGTGAACATCATCAAGATTCATTATTAATTTTTACCAATGATAATGCAACTGTTTACCGCATTTCTCAAGAATTTTTAATCCCTGCTATTACTCATCAAACCCCAGTAAAAGAACGTCACGACATTTTAACCAGGTTTCGAGAAGGGATTTATAAAAGTTTAGTTACTTCCCATGTTTTAAACGAAGGTGTTGATGTTCCAGAAGTTAAAGTTGCTATTATTATATCTGGCACCAGTTCTGCACGGGAATATGTACAAAGATTGGGGCGTATTTTACGTAAAGGAAAGGGTAAAAATAAGTTAGCAACCCTTTATGAAATTGTGGCAGAAGATACTAGCGAAGAAAGAACATCACAACGTAGAAAAGAAGGAACAAAAACACCCAAACCTCAACAATTAGAATTATTAGATTCTCCTTATAAAATGCCCTCTAAAAAATCTTTACGGGCAGCAGAAAAAAATAATAAAAAATGGGGAGAAGAAGAATAACATATTATAATAATATTTATGGTATTAATCATGCTTACCAACTTAATTAGATATTAATTTACTAATATGTTCAAACAATCAACTAAATTCTATTTATTCTCATTTTCATTTTTACTAGGATTAATTTTATTCATTTTTATGATAGTCAATCTATTAAACATAAAAGACAAAGAACGAGACAAATTAACATTAAATCAAAGAATAGAATTAGCTTTAAAAATTTCAAAATATCGCTCAATCGAGACAATTAATTATTTAAGTAAACGGGGAGGAGTTCCTGGGAGAAAATTTCCTTTACGAACTAAAAAACCACCTTTTAGCAACAAAATCTATGAGTATTTTCCTAGTCTTTATTTTGAACCACAAAGTATGTGGGTTTATGGAAGATACCATGATTGGACTTCAGGATTTTTTCCCGCTTTATTATGGAAAATTCAAGAAGCTGAAACAGATCAAAACAGAAAAAAAATGTGGATAAAGTATGCGAAAACTTGGTCAGAACCTTTACGAAATGTTGACTTTGAAGAAATAAAAGATGTTGCTCCCAATAATGTCTTTGTCTTTAGTCAATGGTATGATAATTCTAGTGATCTAGAAAAAAAAGAACAATTAGATACTATTATTAAGGCAACAGAAATACTAGCAAAAACATATATTAATGGTCAAGGAAACTTTCACGAAGAAATAGGAGCATTTGGAACTAAACGTCAAGCAAATAATCACGATCAACAAACCCACTGGCATATATTTATAGACCATGCAATTAATGTTGAACAATTACTATGGGCAGCTAAACATAACCCAGATTTAGTTCAAAGTCAACTATGGAAAAAACAAGCAATTAGTCATATAAAAACCATTGGTAAAGCATTACAAAAAAAACAAAAAACTAACAATATTGGTGTTGGACAAAGATTGTATTTTGATGATGATATAGACTCTCCAACCTACAGACAATTTTTATTTTCAGAAGGAAAACAAGGATGGACAGATGACTCTATTTGGTCACGGGGTCAAGCTTGGTTTATTTATGCGTCTGCTATTACTTATTACTATACTCAAGATCCAGAAATTTTAGAAATTACTAAAGGGTCTATTAATTATTTTTTAGATAATCTCAGTTACCGCAATTTTTACAGTAAAGTTACTAATAATAAAGATTATATTGCCCCGTGGGATTTTGACTATGCTAAACAAAAAAAATTGTCTACAGAAAGAGATTCTTCCGCTTCAGCTATTGTTGCTTCTGGAATACTCAAATTACTAAAAACATTACCAAAATCAGATCCAGACTATGCTAAATATGTCAATAGTGTAAAAAATATTCTTTGGGATTTAACCTCTTCAACCTATTTACCTAATACCGACGAAGCTAATGCTAGTATTCTTAAATATGGCTGTTATGTTCATCCTAAATCTATCGTAGGAAGTTCGATGGAAATGTGTCGTCATGGGGTAATTTGGGGGGATTATTTTTTTGTTGATGCACTTGTAGAATATCAAGATTTTTTAGCAAATAATGCTCATTAATCGTAAATGTAAATATTGACATCGATTATTTTAGTCTCTCATGCTTTAGGCAATCAAGTGAAGGTTGTTACACATGAAATACCAAGTAACTCAAAGAAAAAGTCAAAATTACTCATGCTTGTCAAGACTTATTTATACTTAACTAAAGTCTCCTTGACAAAAATACAATTCTAGCAACTATAATATAAATATAGCGTTTCTCGGACTAATGAGTTACAGTTCATTCCTGCCTCCTGGCAAACTTTGTACCTCACAAGTATGGGAACTGGATATGTCTTAACTGCACTATCAAAATATGAAGATCGTTGGGTAGAACCTATGAGTCGGAATTTCTTAATTAAAAATTTAATATGTGAAAATAATTCTCTTAAAATTCAGGCAAATGATGATTTTAGAGCGAAATATCTCACAGATGACTTTATAGTAGAATATTGCAATGACGTTAAGGTTAATGATTTAGATTATACTTTCTTAACTATTCCTTTTATTCTAAATGTTATCCCTATAGTCTGGCTATCAGGCAATGAATACTATATAGAATCTATGGATGCCCAATTGTCTGAATCCTTAAAAAAGATTCATAACTCATTTCAGGTAATGTACCCTAATGTAGATTGGACAGGGAAACTGATAGCTGAAAACTATCTTGACTCGAAGTCGTCTGTTACTCATGATTGCACAGGTGTTTTGTTTACGGGGGGAGTAGATTCAACCTTTACATCACTCGAATCTTCAGAAGAAAATCAACTATTAATAACTGTATTTTCCCTAAAAAATGTTATAAAAAATAAAATAGGTTGTCTTAATTTACAAAAAAAATTATTAAGTTACGGACAAGAACGTGGATATTCAAATACATTTATTAAAAGTAATTTCAGAGATTTTTTGAAAACACAATATTTGGGTTCTATAGTTCCAGATATTTCTATCTGGTGGGGACAAGTCCAATGCGATTTAGGTTTAGCAGGGCTTCTTACTCCGTTACTAATCAATAAGAACTGTGGAAAGCTTTTGATCCCTGCCGGGGAGGCAAAAAAGAATTGGGGTTCTCATCCGTCTATTTCCAATAATATCTATTGGACAGGATTTTCAGCAAAACTGAACGGTTATGAGTATTCGAGACATGAGAAGATTCAGCGCATTATAGAAATGCGTATTCAAAGAAATCTAGAAAATCTAACATTGAGAGTTTGCGACTATATCGAGGATCAAAAAGATGCAGCTAATTGTTGTAAATGTGGAAAATGCCTACGAACAATGACTGCATTGTTAATAGAAGGTGAAAATATTGAAGATTATGGTTTTAATATTTCCACAGCAAAAGCAATAGAACAAATAAAATTAGGATATACCAAAGATATACGAAGTGATGGTCGTTTTAGTATTTGGCAATCTTTACAAGCAAGAGCTAAAGAAATATTGTCTAGTGAAATGAATGACAATACTAGAAAAATTAAATCATTTTTATCTTGGTTGGAAGCAGCTGATATAGATGGCTACTATTCTCAACATAAAAATAAGCATAAATTTCGGCAATTTATTAAAGTCACTTTTAGTAAAACTCCTGCTATTTATAGAAAACTCTATGAACTAGATCAGTTTTTCGCAAAATTATTAAAGTAACAGTCTCATCGGTTAAGAATACTGTTAGAAAATACTGGCGAGCAGTTGGAATTTCAAGCTTATGGAGAGACTCTAAGACTTTTTAATACTCGTATTAAACAGCAGGTTTCTATGAATCAAGAATCTCGCGCCACATTGCCTTAGCAATTAGTGGTGAGGGTGTCAACTAAATAGGAAATTGGAAAACTTGTTAAGGATTTCGGGGATAATAGGAGATCAACCCTTACAATAAACTACTGCAACCATGAGAGCAAAATAGAGAAACGATCACCCCTACCAAGACGAATTACTATGGCAAAAGTTCTTGTATCAGACCCCATTGACCAAGTTGGTATTGAAATCCTCTCACAAGTGGCACAGGTGGATGTTAAAACCGGACTCCCCCCAGAAGAATTAGTAAAAATTATCCCCGAATACGATGCCATGATGCTGCGCTCGGGAACCCGTGTTACCAAGGAGATAATTGAGGCCGCAACCCAACTGAAAATTATTGGACGGGCCGGGGTTGGTGTGGATAATATTGATGTACCAGCCGCCACTCGTCAAGGTATTGTAGTGGTCAACTCTCCAGAAGGCAACACCATCGCAGCAGCAGAACACGCCCTCGCCATGATGTTATCCCTATCCCGTCACATTCCCGAAGCCAATCAATCCGTAAAAAATAACAAATGGGAACGTAAACGCTTTATTGGGGCAGAAGTCTATAAGAAAACCTTGGGAGTTGTCGGTTTAGGAAAAATTGGGTCCCATGTGGCTAATGTTGCTAAATCTATGGGCATGAAATTATTAGCCTATGATCCCTTTATTTCCAAAGAAAGAGCCGATCAGTTAGGTTGTACCTTAGTGGATCTCGATCTCCTCTTCGCCGAATCCGACTATATTACCCTACACATCCCCAAAACCAAAGAAACCACCCATATCATCAATAAAGAATCCCTCAGTAAGATGAAACCCAACGCCCGCATTATTAACTGTGCGCGGGGTGGTACTATCGATGAAGATGCCCTAGCCGAAGCGATCGCGGAAGGGATAATTGCCGGCGCTGCTTTAGATGTGTTTGAAGAAGAACCCCTCAAAGAATCCAAACTCAGAGACTACGAAAACATCATTTTAACCCCCCATTTAGGTGCTTCTACCGCCGAAGCGCAGGTTAATGTGGCGGTTGATGTAGCCGAACAAATTCGCGATGTATTATTAGGACTGCCGGCACGTTCTGCGGTGAATATTCCAGGACTCACCCCAGATGTCATGGAAAAAATGCGCCCTTATCTACAATTAGCAGAAACTTTGGGCAATTTAGTCGGTCAATTAGCCGGAGGACGCATTGAACGCTTAACAGTTCGCTTACAAGGAGAATTAGCCAGTACCAAGGGTCAACCCATCGTCGTCGCCTCCATTAAAGGGTTACTCTCTCAAGCATTGCGAGAACGGGTTAATTACGTCAATGCAGCCATCGAAGCCAAAGAAAGAGGTATCCGCATCATTGAAACCCATGACGCTTCTATTCGTGACTATTCCGACTCTTTGCATTTATCAGCACAAGGATCATTAGGAGAACATTCTGTGACCGGGGCCTTATTAAGCGATGGAGAAATTCGCATTACAGATGTGGATGGGTTCCCCATTAACGTACCTCCAAGTAACTATATGTTATTTACCGTTCACCGCGATATGCCAGGGATTATAGGGAAAATTGGCTCTCTTTTGGGTAGCTTTAACGTTAACATCGCTAGTATGCAAGTGGGACGGAAAATCGTTCGAGGAGATGCTGTGATGGCCCTGAGTTTAGATGATCCCTTACCAGAAGGTCTCTTGAGCGAAATTACTAAAGTGGACGGTATCCGAGACGCTTATACGGTTAAACTTTAACGGAAGATAGTGAGTCTGGGAAGGGTGGGGGAAGGGTGGGAAGTCTGGGAAAAGTAGAAACAATATTCATATTTTGCTCCCTCTGCTCCCTCTGCTCCCTCTGCTCCCTCTGCTCCCTCTGCTCCCTCTGCTCCCTCTGCTCCCTCTGCTCCCTCTGCTCCCTCTGCTCCCTCTGCTCCCCCTGCTTCCCCTGCCCCTTAACTAATAAAAAACTCCTATGGCCAACAGTTGGTGGGAAATTACAATTATATGTCATCCTCATTTAGAAGAATCAATCACTTGGCGGTTAGATAAATTCGGCTGTTCAGGAACTTCACGGGAAATTAAAGAAAAATCTTATATTATTCAAGGTTATGTCCCACAAATTAAGTATCAGTCCCTAGATATCTCTGCTTTATCCCTATGGTTACAACAAGATGCTCTAGTTTTAGATTTACCCCAACCCCTAACCCGTTGGAAATTAATCGATGAAGAAGACTGGTCTAGTAGTTGGAAACAACACTGGGAACCGACAGAAATAGGCGATCGCTTTATAGTTTATCCTGCTTGGTTAACCCCTCCTGAAAAAACCGATAGAATTGTCCTTAAACTCGATCCTGGGGTTGCTTTTGGTACAGGAACACACCCTACCACTCAGTTGTGTCTAGAGTCCCTAGAAATGCGTTTATCGAAACCTGGTAGGGATGTGGTTATTGCTGATATTGGTTCGGGTTCGGGTATTCTATCCATTGGGGCTATTTTATTGGGGGCCAGTAAGGTTTATGGGGTGGATATTGACCCCTTAGCCGTTAAATCAGCCAGGGAAAACCGTAATCTTAATCAAATTCATCCTAATAATTTAGTAATTAATCAAGGTAGTTTACCAGAGTTATTAGAATTAGTTGGTGACGGAGTAGACGGAATTGTTTGTAATATTTTAGCTGAGGTGATTATGGAGTTAATTCCTCACTTTTCTAAGTTGGCTAAACCTAATACTTGGGGTGTTTTAAGTGGTATTTTATTAGACCAATCCCAGGCCATCGCCGATACCCTAGAACAAGAAGGTTGGATCGTTGCTGCTTTATGGAAACGTAAAAAATGGTGTTGCATTCAAATTCGTAAAGCCCCAGAAGATTAATTTTTAAGTAATGTTATGTCTTGGTTAAAACTACAGTCATTTATAAAACAAGAATGGAGATTATTCCGTGAATTGAGAACAGAAATAGAAGAAGAAAAAATTTCAGAAGATAGGTTATCTGAAATTCTCATTCATCAAGTTTTAGCCCGTAATTTTTCTATTTTACTTATTTTAGCCACAAGTATTGCTACCTTTGGCTTAATTTCTAATAGTGCTGCTACGATTATTGGGGCAATGATTATTGCTCCTTTGATGGTTCCTATTATTGGCATAGCTTATGCTTTAGTTACTTTCAATACTCGCTTAATTAGTTATTCTTTGATTCGTGTAATTTTTGGTATTTTTCTAACAGTTGGTATTGCTTTTTTAACTACAGAAATTATAGGTTATCGACTATCAGGGTCAGAAATTTTAGCGCGGACCGAACCAACTTTACTGGACTTAGGAGTAGCGATCGCAGCAGGAACAGCCGGAGGGTTTGCTAAGGTACGTCGTAGTGTTTCTGATGCTATTCCAGGGGTGGCAATATCAGTGGCTTTAGGTCCTCCTTTGTGTGTAGTTGGTAT
>JBFRWO010000083.1:0-5704 GCA_051439625.1 Crocosphaera sp.
GGATTTACGAGGCGAATATAGTATTCGCGAGATTGAAAACTAGCCTTCTTCTTTTCGACAGAGACTCGCAAACATTCATTACTTACTAGGCAGAGATTAGGCAAGATTTTTGTAGCTGCTGGTTCTAATTTTCCTGGTTGTTCGAGAATTGGCTCTAAGGTTTCATGAAAATTATTAGCTACTGATTCTAGTTCTTGAATGATAGTCAAGCGATGGGCGTAAGTAAGAGCTTTATAAACGCCCAATCCACACAAAACTAAAATCGCCCCCATTATTCCTGCATACCAAGTAGCTAATCGCCAGCGGGTATGCTGAAATAGTTGATTTTGATTCTCTTTAAAGGGATTTGATAAAATTAATTTGAACATGGCAAAGATAATTAATACTGCGGAGCAAAACGATAACCAAGACCATATACAGTTTCAATCAAGCGATCGCATCCCAGAGAAGTTAATTTTCGTCTCAAAAGTCTAACTTGGGCAGCTACGACATTACTCATCGGCTCGGCTTCCAATGACCAGATTTGAGCTAAAAGTTGTTCACTGGTAATAATTTGACCTGGATGTCGCATAAAGTATTCTAAAAACTGAAATTCTTTCGCTGTTAGAGAAACCGACTGTTTTGGCATTCCTGCTTCAGTTAGCCACACAGAGTTAGTTTTATAGTCTAAAGCAATATTGCCCACTTGTAGCTGTTGAGGTTGCAGTTGAGGAGAGCGCCTTTGTAAGGCTCGTAATCTAGCTAAGAGTTCTAACATTCCAAAAGGCTTAACTAAATAATCATCAGCACCAGCATCTAAACCAATTACCTTGTCTTCCATTGTGTCTTTCGCCGTCAGCATTCATACAGGAAGAGGATGCTTTTGCTGACGCAGACGTTTTAATAATTCTAATCCTGATAGACCAGGAAGCAACCAATCAAAGATCCCCAAGGTATATTGTGTCCAGCAATTTTGTAAATAATCCCAAGCTATATTACCGTCCTGAACCCAATCTACTACATAAGATTTTTGGGAGAGAGTTCGCTTAATAGCAAAACCCAAATCTGTTTCATCTTCAACCAAGATTATTCGCATATAACAAACAGGACTTCTGATGTCTATTTAACTATTTTTTGCCCACCTAAAATCTACAATTGGGACCACTGACGGAGTAGATTCGCATGAGTTTTAGAGATTAAATCAAACTCAATAGTCTTACCTTGTTGTTGAAATAGCGATCGCCTTACCGTATCCAAATCAAATAAAATCTCACGCTGGTTCGGGTCACGTACTAAGCTTTGAACCCAAGCAACAGCTACTAATCTCACTCCTTTAGTTACAGGCTCTACTCGATGTAATGTGCTGGAAGGATAAACAATTGCTGCTCCAGATTCTAGTTTGAAGCTACGTTCACCTTCGATATGTTCAATTACCAATTCCCCTCCCTCGTAAGTAGCAGGATCTTTCAGAAACACTGTCAAAGAAATATCCGAGCGGTAACAAGAATTACCACCACCCATCAAGGCATTATCTACGTGCTGACCATAGGACATTCCTGTTTCGTAACGGCTAATTAACATGGAGTGGATAATTTTGGGTTGAGCAGCAATTTTAAACAGAGGATTTTGTTCTAGAGCTACTTTGATCGAGTCTTTGATTTCTTTAGCATATGGTGCCTTACTAGAAAGCTGCGTATTATTCTTAACTTTACGTGCGTGCCAACCAGCAGTCGTTTTGCCATCAATAAAATCATCAGATTGGAGACGTTCAGAAATAATGGCTAATTGCTCTGGGGTGAGTAGATTCTCAATCGTGAAAATCATGTTTTTTGACCAATACTATCTTAAAATGCGGATTTTGCTCTCTTCAGTCCCTCACTACTATTAAAGCACTGGGAAATAGTTTCATCCTGATTTCATATTTGGGTGTGAATATAAATTCAGAAACTTTCCCAAACAAAATTTCAAGCTATTTTAGGAAAATTATCAACATGAAAGAGAAAAAAGTTGAATTAAAAGCTTTAACCCTAGCAATGTCTCTAGGTTTCATGACAACCATAGCAGGCTGCGAGATTAATCCTGATGGTGGTGGTGAAGGCGGTGAAGGTGGTGAAGGTGGTGAAGGTAGTGAACAAGGAATGGTTATCGAGCAACCTGAATATTTATCACTGCAACAAGAACCAGAAATTGAACACCGAGATTTATTTAATTTAAATGAATATTAAACTATTTAAAATCAGGCAAATCCACAGGCTACTTGCGCCAATCATGATATTGCCAATTTTATTTACAGTGATTACTGGAGTAATTTACCAGATTGCAGAACTAGGCGGTTTTGAAGACCAAATACGCTTTATCATTCATTGGCACAAAGGCAATTTTGGTTATATTGATTTCCAAAAAAGTTTTCCCTTTCTCAATGGATTAGGGCTGCTAGTTTTATCAATAACAGGATTGCAGATGTGGTTGAAAACTAGACGTTCTGCTAAATGATCAATACGTCATCACCAATTATTTAACGATTAAACCGCATCTACTATAACAATACTGACGCCAAAGAAAATGTCAGAAAAAAATAATTTGTCTCTAAATTTGGCGTAGGTATTGCTTTGACTTAAAGTAATTTAATACCAGCAATTCTCATTTTGAAAAGAGAAGAAGACAAAGTTCTCTTGTTAAACTAGAGAACTAAAATGAAATTATCATCTTTATTCAAAGATCGCGATCGTAAATTAGCTTAATACACACTGTGACGAAAAAAATGCCATCAAAAATCCCTCTCAACTCAAAGATCTGGCTGAAATCTTAATGAATTATGCGACTTTTTCCCATAAATATTTGGCACACCTCCTCTAAAATTTGATTTGTTACTAACTAGAATTTACTTGTTTAAGGGGAACATTTTCTGTGAGAATAAATAAGAATAAATCTGGCCAATCTTTAAACCAAAAATATTTTAATAAAGTACGAATATCATTAAAAAATGTACTTCTAGTGACTAATAGCTCACGAATCTTTTGATAGGTGGAGTTGACTAAATCCAACACTGTATGAAACAAAAAAGCTAGTAAATTTAAAGACAAGAGAAATTCACACAAATTCTCTTGACCATGACCAAAGTTGTGTTCTAAATTATAGCCATGATTTTTAAGAATATTATTCCCCTCATTCTCAATTTTCCATCTACTTCGTCCAGCTTTGACAATCTTATCAACATTATTTTCAGTGATTTGATGATTAGTAATCCAATTATTTTGATAAATAGTTTTTTGCGTTTTCTCATCAATGACAGTGACTTCACACCAATTAACTTCAAGAGAATCATCTCCATCTCTTAGGGGGACTCTAGAAACATAACGATAACGATAAATTAGATTTTTTCGTCCATTCCATTGTTTCTTTTCGACGGTTTTGACTTCCCCAGTTTTTTCTAAAAATTCTAGCCATTCATATAAGGTTTTATGAGAAGTTTGAAGACAAACAAAAATAAAATTATAACCTTTTTCTAGAGCTAATTTACAGATAGGTTGATGAGAGTATAAGTCATCTCCTAAAAGGGTTATAGGATTACCATACTTTTTCAGGGGATTTTTCTTTAACCATCTTTTTACCGCAGCATTTTCACAATCTTGCTTGTCATAGCCATCTTGCTTTTTAATAAATTCTGGTTCTAAATTAATTACTTGTTTTCTCTGAGGAGAAACTATAACAGGAGTAACACAAGCGTGAAAATAAGTTGTCGTTCCATTCCGATGATTACGGCAATTACAATGGGGGCAATTAATTTTCTTTGATGAAAAATATTCTGTGCCATCTAAAGCTATTAAAATTTCTCCATTTAGGTAGCGAAACTTTTTCAGAACTCCCTGTTTCTTTAACCATTGATACACTCGTTGAAAAGCACCAGAAATTTTTGAGGCGGTCACGGGATCTAACAAATTTCTTATTTGATTATCACAAGGTATTTCATTGAGCGAAAATAAACTTGAAGCATTATCTTTTCCTTTGCTACTTTTCATCAAACGTTGATGTTCTAGAAAAGAAGGGGACTGGGTAAAAAACACTGAAAATGCTCCCAGCACTGCATCTTCTATCTGATATTTTGTATTGTTCCCTGGTTTTCTTGCATCTGGTAAGTCATGTAATTCTTGACGTAAAAATTTTATTAATTCAGAAATTTCTAACGTCACAGCCTTTTTTGTCATCTTGTATTTTGAATCGAATTAATATTTTTTACGAGTAAATCTTACCGAGAATAGGTCACCTTTGGACGGGTCGGGATAAGTTAGCGGAAAATGTCCGCTAACTTATCCTCTGATTTCTTGTTTTTTATCGAGAACTTACGACCTATTTGTTTCAAAATGAGAATTGCTGGGATTTATCGGTACTGCTTTATTTTTTTCCCGTAATCAACATTCAACTAAGAACAACTAACTATTATAATCAATGCATATTCCTGACGGTTTTATTCCTCCTAGTGTCTGTATTACCGGTTATGCCGTAGCTGGAGGTTTGACTTGGTATTCTCTCAAAAAAATCCAACAAGATCCTACCCACAAGCCAACATTCCTAAGGCTTCCTTGTTAACAGCAGCTTTTTTTGTGGGATCTTCGATTCATATTCCCCTCCCTCCCACTAGTATTCATTTGATTCTCAATGGCTTGATGGGGACGCTTTTAGGTTACTACGCTTTTTTGGCAATTCCCATTGGTTTATTTTTCCAAGCCGTTATTTTCAATCATGGAGGAATGTCTACCTTGGGGGTAAATACAATTATTATGGGCGTTCCCGCGATCGCAGCTTATCATTTATTTCGTTACTCAATAGTATTAAAGGTTTACGAGGCTTAGGACTACCTCAAGTGATTTTAGACATGACTCTTTTGACTTATCGTTATTTAGAGGAGTTAGGAGAAATGTTAAAAACTGTAGCTATATCAATTACTAATTTGGGTTTTAAATATAGTCAAGAACGTTCTGTTTTAACAGATATCAATCTACAAATTTTAGCAGGGGAAAAAATCGGACTTATTGGTGCTAATGGAGCAGGAAAAACAACTTTATTCTTAGCAATTTGCGGACTTCTCAAATCTAGTTATGGCTCGGTTAAATTGTTCAATCGCTTAGTCAATTCAGGTGAATTTTATCCCGAAATTGGCTTAGTATTTCAAAATCCTGACGATCAATTGTTTTGTCCTACAGTTAAAGATGACATTGCTTTTGGCCCCGAAAATATGGGACTATCCCCAGAAGAAATAGCAGAACGAGTTGATACGGCGCTTTCGCTTACTGGAGTATCCCATTTAAAAGATCGGGTTCCCCATCATCTCTCGGGAGGCGAAAAATGTATGGTAGCGATCGCGTCTGTCTTAGCCATGCAACCGCAAATAATACTTTATGATGAGCCTAGTGCTAATTTGGATCTCAAAGCTAGGCGCAGATTAATCAGATTTCTTAAAGCTTCTCCTGAGACTATCATCTTGTCCTCCCATGATTTAGAATTAGTCTTAGAAGTCGGCTCGCGCGTTATTCTACTTAATCAAGGACGAGTCATGGCTGACGGGATCCCCCAAGAAATCATGAGTGATCGCATTTTAATGGAGAGTAATAATTTAGAAGTACCACATTCTTTGACACACCATCATTAAAAGTAATAAGTAATGACTTACGGTTCGCTCATTTTTTCCGAAGTTAGAAAAATTAGAGTTGTTCGCGAAAGCTAATCG
>JBFRWO010000084.1:0-16502 GCA_051439625.1 Crocosphaera sp.
ACCATCGAAAACAAGATTAAAGAAATAGTCTGGATGGGAGGTGCATTAAACGTTGCGGGAAATGTAGAAAAAGAGTTTGCACCCGAACAAGATGGTAGCGCAGAATGGAACGCTTATTGGGATGCGATCGCAGTTCAAAAAGTTTGGCAAAGTAACATCCCCTTGATAGTTTGTCCCTTAGATATTACCAATAAAGTCCCTGTTACCCCTGAGTTTATCCGTAGGTTAGCCAAACAAAGACAATATCAACTGTCAGATTTAGCAGGATTATGTTACGCTTTAGCTATACCTCAAGACTATTATTGTTGGGATGTTTTAGCTACTTCCTATTTACATCGTCCAGATTTATTTTCCCTTAAATCATGGCAAACCGAAGTAATAACAACAGGAACATCTCAAGGCAGAATTAAAGTAGTTGAGAAAGGACGAAATATCTTAGCAATGGATACAATTGATAAAGATGAATTTCATGATTATATTCTCAAACAATGGACAAAATTTTAGAATATTTTAAATATTAAAGCATTGAGAAAGAGTGGAAATGGGTAAAAAGAGAGATAACGGTGCATCTTGAAAGGGAATAAACTCATGTTTAAGATAAAATGCTTTAGCATGGTCGTCTATTGCATCAACCCTTACTGCAAAAAGTCCAATCTCTTGAGCAGTCTTAAAAGCTCTTAATAGCGCATTTACCAGCAATTCTGACCCTAATCCTTGTCCTTGCACAGATTTATCCACTGCTAGTTTGCCAATTAATAAAGCAGGAATAGGATAAGCCGGCAGTTTTTTCTGATAAGTTTGGGGTAATGAGTCAAATTCAATTAAACTTGCGCTTAAAGTATAATAACCTTGTATTTTTTGTCCTCTTTCTTCGGAAATTGCCACAAAGGTTTTAGCAATTCCTTTTTTATGGTTTTGACGGGCGTATTTTTTAAGGTAATCATTTAAAATTGGATAGCCACAGTCAAACTCTTCCCGTTGATGTTGCTTATCTATGGGTAAAAATAGCCATATTTTATTATTAATCACCATATTTTGCTGTATATTCTTGAATTGCTTCTTTTAGCTTTCCTGTAAGTGGGGGAGGGTTTTCTAAGGTGGAGAGTAATAAGTCTCTATCTTGGTTAGATAAGATTAATCGTTCTTCTTGTTCAATTTCTTTCTTAGCAATGGGAATTAGGTGGAAAAGGGTATAAGAACTCAATGATACGCCTTTTAACGTTGCTGCACGTTCTAAGAGTTCTTTTTGTTCGGGGGTAACTCGCAAATCGAGACGACTACTTTTAGAATGAGACATACAAAACAATTAGATACAAAGGCTAGGCTTATTTCTAGCTTAGTCATTTAGGCGTACATTGTCCACACAATAGGTTTCAAAAATCAATAGTAGTACAGGCATCTTACCCGTTATCAATTTAATATAATTTTCGTCTTAATTTATCCAAAGCAGTACAACTGCTAAGATAACGAATAATCTCCCGACTGCGATCGCCAAAAGTACATTTAATACTCTCCACCTCATCATTAGGACCGGCAATACCAAGATAAACCAAACCCACAGGTTTAAACTCCGTTCCCCCTCCAGGCCCAGCTATACCAGTAATACTAATACCCCAATCAACCCCTAAACGTTTTTTAACCCCCAAAGCCATCTGTTGCGCTACACTATCACAAACTGCCCCACGTTCCTCCAAAACCTCTGCACTAACCTCTAAAAGAGAGACTTTCACACGGTTATCATAAGCGATAACCCCACCCCAAAAATAGTCCGAACTGCCAGCAATATCCGTTAACATCGCCCCCAAACCACCACCGGTACAAGACTCAGCTACCCCGACAGTTTGCTGTTTTTTGCGCAACAACTGCCCTACCACCTTCGCTAAAGTATCATCATCCTCGCCAAAATAGTCCTCTCCAGCGATTTTAATAATCTCTTGAGCTACCGGGTCAATAAGAGCATTAGCTTCCGTTTCAGAGGTAGTTTTACAGGAGATGCGTAAACGAACTTCTCCCAAAGAAGCATAAGGGGCAACCGTTGGGTTAGTCAGATCAAACAAATGGTTCACCTTCGCAGCCAAACTAGACTCACCAATGCCCCTAAAACGCAGCATTCTGCTAAAAATGATTTCTTTGCCCCAACCTTGGCTTTTCAGGTGAGGAACCGCCGTTTCTACCCACATCTGCTTCATTTCCGAAGGGACTCCAGGGAAAGTCATAATAGTTAAATTGTCTTGAGGTTGCCAGATAATACCGGGGGCCGTTCCCGTGGGGTTAGGTAAAATGGCAGCACCTTCAGGAATTAAAGCTTGTTTACGGTTATTGTCGGTCATCTCCCGTCCCCTAGCTTGGAACTTGCGTTGAATATCCTCGATAACCTCTGATTTTTCCACCAAGGGAGTATTAAAATGTTGCGCTATAGTTTCCGTGGTTAAATCATCGGGAGTCGGTCCCAAACCCCCAGTAAATAGCAGAATAGAGGATCTTTGACTAGCAATAGTGATGACTTCTTGGAGACGAGTCGGGTTATCTCCCACCACAGTTTGATAATAATGGGGAATCCCTAAAATAGCTAATTCTTCGGCTAAAAATTGAACATTGGTGTTAACAATGTCCCCTAATAAAAGTTCTGTACCAACGCAAATAATTTCTGCACTCATTTTTTATTTAGCAGTAGGACCATTCAACAATTCTACGGCATCACGGCCATCGATTTCGTGTAAGTAAACCTTGACTTGTTCATTGGAAGAGGTAGGTAATTTTTTTCCTGTAAAATCAGGATGAATGGGTAATTCACGATGACCCCGATCTACTAATACCAATAAACGGATCATTTTTGGTCTTCCATACTCGGTTACTGCGTTTAAGGCAGCCCGAATAGTTCGTCCTTTGTAGATGACATCATCTACTAAAATAACCGTCTTTCCTGTCAAATCAAAAGGAACTTTTGTTTTGGCCGGGGTACGGGTTTTAATGCGATCTAAATCATCTCTATAAAAAGTTACATCAATGGCACCCACTGGTACTTTTATATTTTCTAATAGCTCAATTTGTTGAGCTAACATATTAGCGATAGGAACACCTCTCGTGTGAATTCCTAATAAAATAATATCCGATAAATTACCCGATTTTTCAATAACTTGAGAAGCCAAACGAGTTATTACTCGTCGTATTTTTTCAGATGATAGTATTTTTTTGACCATTCTGATTTCAACTTTAATCATTATCTAAACCTCGCCGTTAACAACGGGGTCTTATTTCAAGCTAACACGCATTTAAACTTCGCACACTCCTCACACTCACCGTCTCCTCACACTCCTATATCACTCAATGGGATCATCCTTTTGGGTGAAGATTTTAACACTAGATTATCTTTCAATAATGGGGTAAACTCCTAGAACAAAGAAAAGGATACAACTTGGAAAGTCGAACAGCAATCAGGCGCTCGCCAAAAAAACAGACGCAACCTGTTTGTCTTTATGCAAAACACTGTCCTTCTATTAAGGCCATGAAGGAAAAGGAAGACATTGACAAGTTGTTGAATCAAAAGGGTCATCAAGATCAAGAAACACATTTTGTAAGAGATTTTTTAAGTTATCTAGGCTTATCTGCCCTTTGTATTGTTTTGGGGCTTTTGATTGGGGTTATCGGTTATCATTGGACAGCCCGACTAAGTTGGTTAGATGCGACGGTTGAGGCTTCGATGATTCTCAGTGGCATGGGTCCAGTCAATCCCTTAATGACCAATGGTGCTAAATTATTTGCCTCCCTTTATGCCCTATTTAGTGGTTTAGTTTTTGTCTTAGCGATGGGTGTGGTTTTATCCCCTTTAATTTATAGTTTGATGAAACAATTACGCCCCAGTAAATGTCAAAAAGATTAGACTTTCAGTAATGCCTCATATCGGGTTTCTACTTGGGCAATTAATTCCCGCAAACTGGAATCGTTTTCCAATCTTTCCCACACTTGAAAAATATAATCATCGGATACTGCCTCTAATGGACAGTTGCGCTTCGGTAGTAGAGATAAATATTGTTCTAATAAAATAGTTGTTCCTAATAACCATTTTCCTTTGTTTTCGTCTTCTATTGTTTCATACAGTTTTTTACCATTTTTTAAAGCAGTTTCAATACGGGTTAATTTAGTTTTTTCCTGTTGAACCATCCATTGTTGCATATCAGTGGGATATTGTTGAAATTTTTCTCTAATTTTCATCATCAAGTTATTTATTTATTTAAACCCCGACGTTAAGGCCAGGGTCGGGACTTGCTCATTCTAACTTCAATTTTATTCAAAGCGATAAAAACCGCAGGAATAATTAAGTTTTATTCTTTACTTTTGCATAAGTGCCTTTTTATTTTTGTCTTTGCCGAAAGGGTGCGGTAATTCGCCCATTCTGAATTCTGAATAGATTCTACTTTCAAAATTTGAGATAGACTAAATGAGGAAAGACAAAATCATCTTCTAACCATGACTCATCCTAAACACTCCAACTCCTCTTTTCGTTACCTGATTGCAGGACTCAAACCCTTAGCTAGTGTGAAACTTTGGGGTTCTCTGGGAATTATGGCACTGCTTGCTGTAGCTCTCTGGCAATATTCTCTTCATCCCGAATGGTTAGGAAATGACCCAGGAACTGCTTCGAGTATTGATGGAGAATTTGAAGGAGAAGTTGGCAATAATGTGGATATTGGGGTAACAGTACAGGATTTAGAACAAAACCGCCTTAATTCTCAAGGATTTCCTGTAGTCCCTCCAGAAGTCGAAAATAATCCTTTCTTGTCTCCCTCTGTGGAAGTCCCTAACCCAGAATTGCAACAAGAACAACGTCCCCCTATTAAGTTTGAACCCTTAATGCCTAATGTCAAAAATTTGGATTCTTTATTTCCTCCCCTACAACCTTCTAAAAATAGAAATAAACCCATTGAAATACCTGATGATGTAGAAAATATAGGGGAATATACTGAAAACACTGCCTTAAAAAATGCTTTAGAAGAAGTTTTTTCTGAGGACTTGCCCGAGGTTAACCCATCCAATACATCCCCTAAAAATAATCAACAACCTAATAATCTTAACCCGAATCCCTCATCACAGCCTAATTCTCAAACAGCACCCAATACAGTAAGAAACACCCCTTACTTTAACCAACCTTATACTCAACCCAATAATTCTCCCCAACCCTTTAATAATCCTTATACCTACGGTACTCCTCAACCCTATAGCCAACCTTATGGTAATGGAACCGCCCCTGCACCTGTTCAGGTTTCCCCTCCTTCTGCTCAATCACCTAATAATTATCCCACTCTAAATTCTAATCCCAATTATCCTAGTGCCGCTAACCAGAACCAAACCACTCCTAACTATGGAATTCAACCCCCTCAAGTTGATCAAGATGGAAATATGCGGAATTAGCTTCCCTACGAGAAGCCCCATCCCTTGGGAAAGCAGGTTCACAAGTCAAAAGTTAGAAATCAAAAGTCACTCATTTTACCTCTTCTGTCAGTAAAAGGATTCAAAAAGCGGATGGTTCACTCGCCGTGCGACGGCGAGATTACCCGCACCAAGCAATGATTATTTTATTGTTTTTCTTCTTCGTAAATGAAGAGGCTTTAGACCATTATTGGGCTTATTAACTACTTTTTAATGAGTGCCTTTTTAATGAGTGCCTTTGCCCGAAGAGCGCGGTGATCGCTCCTTTGACACTTAACAAAAAAGTAGATAAAATCGGAGTATCCTAATCGGCTCCGATTCCTCCATGATCTAGATTGGCAATCGTTATATAGAATAACAATGTCAACTAATAATTTATCATTTGATAAAGAAAACATGACTTTAGAGGTAGATGATGGTAAAGATACGCTACCATCAGAGTCAAGTATAATTGACATTCTGAGGGTGATTGAAAATTTCAGCCCTAAAGAACAAACTACCTTAGCTCAGGAATTAGTTAAAATTCCTGGTTAATCTTATTATCAAAGCGATCGCTGACAATGTTTCTAAAGGTCACAGGGCTTGATTCTGTTGGCAAAAACTAACCTAATCTGACCCAGTCTGGTTCATATCAGTAGACAAAATTAGGAAATAGGAAAATACTCAAGATTAACTTTTATAACCGTGGGAGTTGTTATGTATTTAGACGAACAATTACAAATTCTCATTAATGAAGCCCCTCAGCATGGGGTACCCATTCCTGTTATGCAAAAGGCTGTTGCTCCAACCCTTAAATTTTTTGCGAGTCAGCTTCAACACGAGAAATATTACGTTTTACACGGTAAAAATAGGTCTTGGTTAGTGACAACTTTGAGTAATAGAAGAAACCCCAAGGAAGAAAAACGGGTTATTTATGCTTTTTCTACTAAAAAAGACGCACAAACATTTCAAGGAATTATTAATCCTGAAATTCGGATTATCTCTGTTCCTGTGACCCACTTACTGTTTCAGCTTTTCTCTATAGAATCTATCGATAGTCTCATATTTCGAGAAGTTCCTGGGGACAAACAGCAACAAATAGAAATTGCCCGTGCTAAATTGCAAAATATTATTCAACAACAATTACGTCGTTTGAAATTAAAATCACCAAAAACTAAGACCATTCCCCCTAATTTTGCTTAAGTTTACCGTCTTTTTATCTATGTTATACTCCCGTCCGTCACCAACTGTATTAGACTATTATAGTGCTTATTACTGTCCTGTCTGTCATCATGGAGAAATCGCTACATTACCACTGATGGAGGCATTTTCTTGTAATTTCTGTCATCATATTTTTACGGCCGATCTGGATAAACAATCTATTACTATTGTTGATAGTCAGTTGCCTCTGACTTGGTATTGGACTGGCAAACGCTGGCAAAATGTTCGTGCCGTTAAAGTATTTCAATGGGGTTATGGTTTTTTGGCTTTGGGTTTTGTCAGTTTACCGACATTAGTTGTGGCGGCTGGAGCTTATTTATTTCCTGTTTTACCCCATAGTCCTTTGGCTTGGTTTCCCTGGTTTTGGGTAGGTTTAACTTTTTTCTGTCATCTCAGTTGTTTATTTTGGTTATTTCTGGAATATTATCAGTTTCCTTTATGGTTATATTTTGAAGCATTAAGGGATAATTTATTATCTCGTTTTTTAAGACGAACTATCAGCTAAAAAAGCGGAAAAAATAAATGTTTTTTGCTTGAATTTAAATGTTGAAGTAAGGCTGTTAAAGTAACAAGGTAATGAGTTATGTTTAAAGCAATTACATCGTTCAACCTTTAATAATTAGCCTTGCAATAGCATTCGGTTTTATTTCCACTGCCAACGTAGCTATCATCTATAGAAATAATAACTGAAGCGAGAGAAGTGTTTGTATAATTGTTGCTTCTCTCCTTTTTTATTGCTAATATCAAACCCTTTTGAAAACCATACGTTTGCATATCCCATTGTCCATAACTTTTCCTTCTCTTAACAAAGATTCTCAATAATTTTATTGTACAATATCTTTCTTTAATTTAGACTTAACTTAAAGTTAATCTTAACTTGATGTTTTTTATATTGTAGAGAAAAATATGGTTACTATCTGCATTGGAATGGTCGTGCGTGTTATTTACCCTGACTATGCTAGAGATATGGAAGGACTTATCGAAGCACAAGAAAAGAACGGACGGTGGTTGGTCAGATTAGAGCAAAATCCCTTTAATTATCGACCTGAATCAATTTTATTGTCCCTTGAAGAGTTAGAGTTTGAAGTAATAGAAGAGTAAACAGTGACCAGTTATCGTCGAAAACTTTACCCAGGGAGTATGGGGGATGGATTCCCCCATATAAGGAATCTTTTGCAGCAAAATCTCCGTAGTATTGAAAAATAACTTTAAGGACTGATGGTCTTGCTCGTAGTGCTATATTTCTGCTTGTACGGTTTGGGGTTGACCGGGGGCTAGTGCCGCTACGCGGAAGTCAAAAGGCAAAAGGCAAAAGGCAAAAAGATGGATTGGTAAAGATTTCAGGATTTTGTTACTGGTGGGTTATTTCCACCACGTTGCACTAGTTCAGCTTTGGCTTCTGATACCAATTCTTTACCCCCTTCAAAGGCCGTTATTCCTCAGTTTCTGAGAAGTTGGAGTCAGTTCCTCCTTCTGCGGGAAGGACATTATCCCAGGGAGGTTGATGCCCTTATCTTCTGCTGGTGCTGCTGGTATGGGCGGTATTTTTGTGGGAGCTTATCGTAAAAATAAGCTAAGGTAACAATAGGAAAGGGAGAGCTTATGCCCTGCCTTGTTAGTTGTATTTTAATCAAAAGAATTTTAAATTAAATGTTAGATAGTCTGGATCTCAAATTAACCTTAGATAAAGAAACTTACAACAGCGAGATAGAAGCATTGATGCAACAGTTGCGATCGCTACAAAAAGACTGTTGGGATCATAAACTACCAGTTATTATTGTTTTGGAAGGGTGGGCCGCTGCTGGTAAGGGAAAGCTATTACAGAAAACCATTGGTTATATGGACCCTCGTGGCTTTAACGTTCATCCTATTTTATCAGCTACGGAAGAAGAGCAGAAATATCCCTTTCTTTGGCGATTTTGGCATAAATTACCCCCAAAAGGCAGTCTTGGAATTTTTTACCATAGTTGGTACACCCATGTTTTAGAAGATCGTCTGTTTGATATAGAAACTGATGGGAGTATTCCTTTGTTAATGCGAGACATTAACTCTTTTGAGCGTCAATTAGTGGATGATGGCGTAGCGATCGCAAAATTTTGGATACATTTGAGTAAAAAAGAACTGAAGAAGCGATTGAAAAAATATGAGTCCGATGAGTTAGAATCGTGGCGAGTGCGCCCAGAAGATTGGCAACAGGCCAAGGAATACGATCGCTATGCTGCCTTTGCTGAGGAAATGTTAACCTATACCAGTACCGGCCACGCATCTTGGACGCTGGTGGAAGGGGACTGTCAACGTTGGGCTAGAGTAAAGGTCTTATCCCAAGTTGTAGCCACCATTACCCAAGCTTTAGACCGTCTCAAACTGCCGAAAACCGATATTCCCCCTTTACCCCCCCAAACGGAGTTACAACCCACAGAACCGGATTTTTTGGATAAAATAGACTTAGGTTTACATCTACTCAAGGACGATTATAAACAACGGTTAAGGGAAGCACAGGTTAAATTAAGACAGTTACAGTTACAAATTTTTCAAAAAAATATTCCTGTTTTAGCTTTGTTTGAAGGATGGGATGCTGCTGGTAAGGGTGGTGCGATTAAACGTTTAACTGATACTTTAGACCCGAGAAGTTATAAAGTCCATGCTTTTGCTGCCCCAACAACAGAAGAGTTAAACTATCATTATTTGTGGCGATTTTGGCGACAAATTCCTAGAGAGGGAAGCATCGGTATTTTTGATAGAAGTTGGTACGGAAGAGTATTAGTAGAAAGAGTAGAAGGGTTTGCTTCGGAGTTAGAATGGCGACGTTCTTACAAGGAAATTAATGAGTTTGAGGCACAGTTAACTGCTTCGGGATGTGTTATCGTTAAATTCTGGTTACATATCAGTTTTGAAGAACAATTAAAACGGTTTGAAGAAAGAAAAAATAATCAGTTTAAGTCCTATAAGTTGACGGATGAAGATTGGCGAAATCGAGAAAGATGGCCGTTATATAATGTGGCAGTTAATCAAATGATTGCCCGTACCAACACACCTTATGCTCCCTGGACTATTGTACCCGGCAATGATAAATATTATGCCCGTGTTCATGTCTTAGAAACGGTAATTAATGCCATTGAAACTGAGTTGAAAAAAATGTCCTAACTAATTGTTATCAAAGATGTTGGGTGAAGACCCCACCTAAAAATTCTATCAAAAACATTCACATTTTAGGTGGACATGAAACCCGACTAGGGCGTGTCTGCAAAGTTCAAAAATCTTAGTTGAGGGAGGCAGAGGAAGCAGAGGAAGCAGAGGAAGCAGAGGGGGAAATTAGTTTATTTTTAATATTCTAATAGTTTGCAGACAGACCCTAGTATATAAACTGCGGAACATCCATATTAGTTGGGGTACTTCACATTGCTATAGTGCCGGCTGTGTTATTATCAGAAACCGAAAATCCTGGGATGCTTATCAAGAAATGATGGAGGCTCCTTGAACGTGCTATTATGAATATTCAACATAAATATAGTCATATATAGTCAAGTCAAAATAAATATGTTAGGTTGACTTGTAGTTGACTGTCAGCTTGACAAATTAATAACATAAAATGCCATTAAATAAAAATGATTAGATATGGATTATCTTGGTTTATCATAGCCTCCGGTATTGCTTTTTCTTTGTATTTACTAGCTCTAGTTCCTGATGGAGTATATTTTAGTGGTGATGGTGGTTTGAAGGCTTTATTAGCTCAACAATTAGGGGAAGGTATTTTTCAAATTGATTTAGTTACCCCTAATGCTGAGTGGGTTCATCAACTCTGGGAGAATGGTTTATACCCTTATGAAGAACCTTTTGTTTACTATTTGAATGATAAATACTATATCACTTTTCCTTATACTTTTTCGTTGATTACTGCTCCTTTTTATACCTTATTTGGTGAACGGGGTTTGTATGTTATTCCTTTGCTTTCTACTTGGTTAATTTGGATTGGTTTTAATATTTATTGTCGTTGTTTAAAATTAACACAATTCCAGCAATGTTTATCTGTATTTCTCTTAATTTTTGCTTCTAATTTAACTTTATATTCGGGGATGTATTGGGAGCATACTTTAGCGGTTCTTTTTTCTTTGATTGGCATGATAATTTTATTCATCCCGAGGAAATCGATAACAATAAAAGAAGCAATTTTAAGTGGTTTTTTTGTTGGTTTATCTGCTTGGATACGCTCAGAATTCTTGGCAATGGTTGCCACTTTAACTTTTCTGGTAGGAGTGATGATCATTATCAGATACTTGTCCAATATGAAGTCAGGAAATAATGTTGATTTGCCTCGTAAATTGAATTTAGATCAACTTTCATATTTAGGGGATAAGGGCTGGATTTTTATTTTAGTTATGTATGTTACTGTGGGATTATTTTTCCTTAGTAATCAACTAATTTATGGTCATTTTTTAGGTATTCATGCTCTACAAATTGTGGAAGGTTTCTCTATAGCTAGACGTTTAAGGGAAGCTTGGGAGAGTTTTCTGGAAATTATTGTTACCTTTTTTGAGTTCTTTCCTGTTGCTTGTTTTTCTTTACTTTATTTGTTGCTATTCCTAGTCAAAAAAAGCTTTCAAGAAAAAACACCAAGAATCATTTTGATTACGTTTATTGTCTTTTCTTTGATAACAAGTGTCTATTGGTACAATACTCATGGAACAGACGAAATAAGACTTTTTCTTAGACTTTATGGGGTTGCAATTATTTTATCAGTAGTTTGGTTGTTCTTAGCTTGGAAAGAAGAAATCAATATTACTCAAAGAATGGCTTTAGTTTATGTGCTGGGGTTATTGTTTACTGCCGGAGTCGCTTTATTAGTAGATTCTGGTTCCGATGAAATTGCGGTTGGAGGGAAACAATGGGGACAGAGATATTTATTAATTTTGCTGCCTTTTTTCTCAATTATGATTGTTCATCAATTACAGGGTTTTCTTGATAATTCAAAATCTATCATTAAATATTATACAATTTTCCTATTTTCCATCTTTGTGATTATTGGAATATACAAAAATATGTATTTAGGAACTAATTTTTTCCAGCGGAATCATAAAGGGGTTACAGAGGCAATCGAATTTTTAGATAATGATAGTCGTCAAGTTGTGGCAGTTTCTCATCAGTTCGCAGCCCAAATATTAGAGTCTCCTTTACGTAAAGATAAACTATTTTTCCGTGTCGATCAACCAGAAAGTTTAATCAAGCTAGGTAAAACATTAAGCGAAAATAATCAGTCAGATTTTGTTTATGTTTGTTATCCTTTTCGTGCTTGTGAAATTCCGACTTCTCCCTCTGAAACATTTACCCTAGAAGATAACAGTAACTCCCTGTTCCAGGTGCAATTTAATCCTTTGGGAGAAAAAGGAAAATATACCCTATACGAAGCAAAAGTAATGCCTAAAAATCAAGTTAACTAGGATAAAATTGCTCACTTAATTCGACATTAACCAAACAAGCTGATACAATCTAAAGTTGAAGCGAGTTTTTGCCCTATTAAACTTAATATAATGATTCAAAAAACCAATAGTCAAACCATGATCGAGGAAATTACTTATAATGGTCAAGTATTAGCCATTATTCTTCCCTCTGAGTTTCGTCAACCAGGAATTCATTTTTTTACCCCCGATAGTTATTCTCAGCAACTTGCTTATATGAAACACCCAGAGGGAAAAGTTATTAAACCTCACATTCATAGACAAGTTCGCAGAGAGGTTTTTTATACCCAAGAAGTCTTATTAATTAAAAAAGGGAAACTACGGGTTGATTTTTATAACGATGAGCAAGATTATTTAGAAAGTCGTATTTTACAAGCAGGAGATGTTATCCTCTTAATTAAGGGAGGCCATGGGTTTGAAGTATTGGAAGAATTAGAAATGATTGAAGTTAAACAAGGTCCTTATGTTGGAGATAATGATAAAGTTCGTTTTACTGGTATTGATGCAAGTCAAGCAGATGTAAAATAAAAACAGCAATTAACTCAATAACAATTCATTTTGAGAATATAACTATTATGGCAGACTTTATCCCTGTTAATGAACCTTTACTTAATGGCAATGAGAAGCAATATTTAAACGAATGTATTGACACTGGTTGGATTTCTTCAGAAGGGCCTTTTGTCAAAAAGTTTGAGGCAAAATTTGCAGAAACTATCGGGAGAAAACACGCAATTACTGTCAGTAATGGTTCGGTTGCTTTAGATGCTGCGGTTGTTGCTTTAGACATTCAAGCAGGGGACGAGGTCATTCTACCTAGCTTTACCATCATATCATGTGGTGCAGCTATTGTCAGAGCAGGGGCTATTCCTGTGGTGGTAGACAGCGACCCTGTGACCTGGAATATGGATGTTAGCCAAATAGAAGCTAAAATTACTCCTAAAACAAAGGCTATCATGGTTGTGCATATTTATGGCCTACCTGTGGACATGAACCCTGTGTTAGAAATTGCCGATAAATATGGTTTAAAAATCATCGAAGATGCAGCAGAAATGCACGGCCAAACCTATAAGGGTAAACCCTGCGGTAGTTTTGGGGATATTAGTACCTTTAGCTTTTATCCTAACAAGCACGTTACCACAGGAGAAGGAGGAATAATTGTTACTGATGATGATAGTTTAGCGGAAAAATGTCGCTCTTTACGCAACCTTTGTTTTCAACCACAAAGACGTTTTATTCATGAAGAGTTAGGTTGGAATTTACGCTTTACTAATTTACAAGCTGCTGTTGGTTTAGCACAATTAGAAAGATTACCAGAATTTGTGCAAAGAAAGCGTAAAATGGGGGCTATTTATACGGAACTTTTAGCCGATATTTCTCAGTTAGAATTACCTTTAGTTAAAACTGATTATGCTGATAGTATTTATTGGGTTTATGGGATGGTTATCAAGGATAATGTTCCCTTTGATGCAGCAGAAGCAATGCAACGTTTACGGGAGAAAAAAATAGGAACCCGTCCCTTTTTCTGGGGAATGCACGAACAACCTGTTTTTCATAAAATGGGGTTATTAAAAGACGTTTATTGTCCCGTAGCAGAAAGGTTATCCCGTCGTGGGTTTTATATTCCCAGTGGGTTAGCTTTAACAGAAGAACAAATGAAACAAGTTGTAATTGCTGTTAAAGAAGTGTTTAACTAAAAGATAGTAATCATGGTACAAATACCCTCTAAAAGTTTAACCTTAGCGGAGTTTCTGCAACTACCAGAACAAAAACCAGCAAGGGAATATATCAACGGTCAAATTATTGATAAACCTATGCCACAAGGGAAACATAGTGCAATTCAGGGGGAACTTACCGCTACGATTAATAGTACCATGAAACCGAAACGTATAGCCCGTGCTTTCCCTGAGTTACGTTGTACTTTTGGCGATCGCTCGATTGTTCCTGATATTGTGGTGATGACTTGGGATCATATTCCCCGTGATGAAAATGGAGAAGTTGCTAATGTTTTTCCCATTGCACCAGATTGGACAATTGAGATTTTATCACCCGATCAAAGTCAAACTAAAGTAACTAAAAACATTCTCTATTGTCTTCAGTATAGCACACAAATGGGTTGGTTAATCGATCCCGATGAGCAAACTATATTTATTTATCGTCCTAAACAAGAAATAGAAGTATTTGAGCAACTAGATTTAAAACTTCCTACACCATCTTTTGCTGAAAAAATCAACCTTACTGTTCAAGATGTTTTCAGTTGGTTATTATAACATGAAACATTATACTTAAGACCTTCAGGAGATTCCTTGTTCCTTGGAATGACAATTTAAAATACAGAAATTTTAGTGATGTTATTAACTTTAAAACAATTAGAAATACCTCCAGGCGATCGCTTAATATTAACTGAGTTAAAATGGTCAGATTATGAGCAAATTTTAGAAGAGTTAGGAGAACATCGCTGTTATCGTTTATCTTATAGTCAGGGAAATTTAGAAATAATGACTCCTTTATTTATTCATGAAAATACTAAGGTTTTGATAGGAGATTTAGTGAAGATTCTTCTAGATGAATTAAACTTAGATTACGAAGCAGCAGGCTCGACAACTTTTAAAAGTAAAAAAATGGATCAAGGGGTTGAACCTGATGAGTCTTTTTACATTGATAATTGTACTAAAATTAGAGGCAAGGAAAGGATTAATTTAGATATTGATCCACCTCCAGATTTAGCGATTGAAATTGATATAACTAATCGTACTCTATTTAATAATTATGAAGCTTTAGAGGTGCCTGAATTATGGCGATATAATGGAGAAAGATTAGAAATTAATGTTTTGCAAGATGGTCGATATATTAGCCAAGATAAAAGCGATATATTTCCACAATTTAATCTTGTTCAAAAAATACCAGAAACTCTAAAATTATCACAAATAATAGGCAGCGCAAAATCATTAAAACAATTTAGACAGTGGGTTAAACAAATTTAGATTATATCTTTTTTTTGTGGTGACATAGATTGAGAAAAAAGCTTCAGGGTAAAATAAAATTATCCCCTGAACCTGATTTTAAAAATTTAAAAACATCATTTAACTCTTGCTCTAAACTCTTGTTTTTGCATATTTGGAACTCTTTTTTTACTCAATTTTCGTAACCAAAAGCCCCCAATAATAGCAATTGTTAATGATACAAAACCAGTGATAGATTGCAGCAGTAAAAAGCCACCTATAGCGAACATACTGCCAAACATAACTAAAGTAGCTGCTACCACTTTTAAGATATCATACTGTAAATTTTGTGCTGGTTCTAAACCTGTTTTGTATTGTTGATATTGCCAACCGATACCACCAGGACGAACCTTTACATAGAAATTCAAGAGGGTTTCTTCATCTTCAGGAGGGGTTAAATACATAACCGTTATCCATACCAAAGCTGTTAAAACAGAAATACCCAGTAAACGCCAACCAAAGTCAGGAAAAATGTTATTAATATCAGGATTAATGGTTGTAACTAAACCAATCAAAAACCCTGCAATCATGGCTGATAATTCTGCTGCTGCATTAATTCGCCACCAAAACCAACGTAAAATTAACACAAGTCCCGGTCCAGTTCCAATGGCAATTACTAAACGAAATACCGTCCGAACATCCGTAGCATAAAAAGCAGCAATGGAACCTAAAACCGTCACTAAAATAGATGCTAATCTCACCGCATTGGTTAACTCTTGATCCGTTGCATCAGGACGGAAAAAACGACGGTATAAATCATTAGTTAAATAAGAAGCACCCCAATTAATAGAAGTAGAAATGGTACTCATAAAAGCAGCAATTAAAGAAGCAACTACTAACCCCAAAACTACTGAAGGCAAATAGGTTAACATCAACGTAGGATAAGCTAATTCTGCATCCTCTAAATTAGGTAATAAAACTATCGCTGCTAATGCAGTAATAATCCACGGCCAAGTCCTAACAATGTAATGAAGAATGTTAAAAAACCAAGTCGCTTTTTCTGCTTCTTTTTTAGCTGCTTCTTCAGTTTCTCCCTTTACTGCTAACAATCTTTGCACAAATTCGCCACCACCATCACTACGACGAAAAGACCACCATTGAACAAAAATATAAGCTGAAAATGTAGTGGCTGTAATACCAGCAGCATCGTTCCAAGTAAAGTTTAAACCGCCATTATTCGTAATAGGAATAAACGATAAAACATCAAAATCAGTAATTTCTTGAACATTGGGAATTAATTCACGCATTCCACCGGCATCACTAACAGCAATAATAGCAACTAAAATCGCCCCAAATAGTCCTAAGAAAAATTGGAAAAAGTCCGTAACAACTACACCCCAAAGTCCTGAAACACCGGTATAAATTAAAACAAAAACACTCAAAGCAATAACCGTCCATAGTTTAGTTGCTTCTCCCGGATCAA
>JBFRWO010000085.1:0-11588 GCA_051439625.1 Crocosphaera sp.
GTAGGAGAATGGGTGGTAACTCCCCGTCACGGTAAACCCATCGAAGTCAATGTGCTGTGGTACAATGCTTTGACTATTATGATCGAAATTGGGGACATTTTGGGACAACCTACGGGAGAATATAAAACCATGGCCCGTAATAGTCATGCTGGTTTCCAACGATATTGGCATCCTTCCCTAAAATACTGTCAAGATATCTTAGATAGTCCCAACGGTCACGACAAGTCTATGCGGCCTAATCAAATTTTTGCCGTTTCCCTGCCTCATAATAAAACTACTCCTCCCCTACTTAAACCCGAACAACAAAAGTCAGTGGTGGATACCGTCGCCAAAATGTTAATTACTTCTCATGGACTGCGATCGCTTTGTGCTACTCATCACCAATATCAGGGCCGTTACGGTGGGGACCAAGTATCTCGGGATAAGAGTTATCATCAAGGAACCGTCTGGGCTTGGTTAATAGGTCCATTTGTGGAGGCCCATTGGCGAGTTTATGGCGATCGCGCTTTAGCTAACAGTTTCCTCGAACCCATGGCCAACCATCTCAATGATGCTTGTATTGGCAGTGTTAGCGAGATTTTTGATGGTGATGCCCCCATGATACCTAGAGGTTGTTTCGCCCAAGCTTGGAGTGTGGGAGAAGTGTTGAGGGTTTGGGCAAAAATTAATGATCCTTCTTAGCAGTTATCAGTTATCAGTTACCAGTGATCAGTTATTTAGCACTAAACTATGAAAGAGGATTTAAAGCAACGTTTAGTCTCTATAGCGTCTGTCTTTCTCAAACTGGGAGTGATTGGTTTTGGTGGCCCGGCTGCCCATATCGGTATGATGGAAGCAGAAGTGGTGAGAGATCGTCAATGGCTTGAGCGATCGCAGTTTCTGGATCTTTTGGGGGCAACAAATTTAATTCCGGGTCCTAATTCTACGGAAATGGCTATTCATATTGGTTATCTTTATGGAGGTGTCTGGGGGCTAATTGTTGCAGGAGTGTGCTTCCTATTCCCTGCCATCACTATGACTGCTATTTTAGCCATTATTTATACCCAGTTTGGCAGTTTACCCCAGATCGCGCCTTTATTATTTGGCATTAAACCGGCGGTTATTGTAGTTATTATTGCTGCCTTGTATCGGTTGGCAAGAAAAGCGATTAAGCAGCGCAAATTTTGGTTGATTTTTCTGTTAGTAATAGTTTTAAATTTATTGGGTTTAAATGAAGTTATTTCCCTTCTTTTAGGAGGATTATTCGGTATGGTAGGGTTAATTTTAATCGAAAGTAACGCCAACATCATTCCCCTACTTGTGTTCTTCATTAGCAATAATATTGACAAAGCAACAAACGATAATCAGCTTACTCCGTCTTTATGGCAGTTAGGTTTATTTTTTCTGAAAATTGGTAGTATTTTGTTTGGTAGTGGTTATGTTTTAATTGCTTTTTTAGAAGGAGAATTAGTTGATCAATATGGTTGGTTAACTCAACAACAACTTTTAGATGCGATCGCCATTGGACAGTTTACCCCAGGCCCGCTTCTTTCCACTGCTACATTTATAGGATATATAATTTTGGGAATACCTGGAGCGATCGTCGCTACATTGGGGATATGTTTGCCTTCTTTTTTCATTGTTTTAGCTGTTAACCCTATTATCCCAAAATTACGCCGCTCAAAATGGACAGCAGCTTTTTTAGATGCAGTAAATGTCAGTGCAGTTGCTATCATGGCAGTGGTAACATTAAACTTACTTTATCAAATTCTTTGGGTTCCAACCGATGGACTTCCTGTTAACTGGGAAGCAATACTCATTCTTATTGTGGCCGGGGTTGCTATTTTTAAGTATAAATTAAATACAGCTTGGGTAGTCTTGGGATCTAGTATTATAGGATGGGGTTTATCTTATATTTAGTAGGGGTTTAATAATATTAAACCCTCGGAGATTAGAAAATATCTTATAGGGTTATCGAATTTAGTATAACTTCTAAAACTAGAAAACTCTGTATTTCAAAAATATGATAACTACTATGGTTCATTTTTGTGTTATTGTAACTGAAAAAACTGATAACTGATAACTGTTCACTGATAACTTACTTATGAGTTTAGATTATGATCTTGTTATTATTGGTAATACTGTAGAAGCTTTTTTTGCTGCTTCAGAAGCTATTAAATTTAACGCAAGAGTAGCTTTAGTATTAGGAGATGTCAATAATCAGTATTGGCAAGAAATTGATAGTTTAATTGTTAACTATTTGACTTATATTGAACGTCATTGGCACAATTTAAACAATTGGTATCTAAATATTCATCTAGATTCTTGGTTAGATTTTAATCAACTCAAAAAATGGAAAAATGAAGTAAAAGAAGATATTAAACAAGCTAATAATTTAGAAAAATTAGCAAATTTAGGTGTAGATATTATAGAAGAATCAGGGGAATTTTGTCGATTGCCTAAACTGGGTTTTGTGCTTAAAAATAGGACTTTGCGATCGCGTCGTTATTTATTGGCAATGGGGTCTATTTCTAACATTTATGAAATTCAAGGATTAACAGAAGTTGGTTATATTACTCCTGAAAGATTAGATATAGATAAACTTCCTGATAGATTAGTTATTCTATCACAAACTGCTCTAGGAATTGAATTAGCACAACAATTAAACCGTTTAGGTAAAACAGTTACACTTATTGTTGAAAATTCCAGCATTTTACCCCAAGAAGATCCAGATATTACACAACTAATTCAAGCTATATTAGAAGCAGAAGGCATAAACTTATTAATTAATTGTTCTATTACTCAAATTAGAAAAATAGAAGGTAAAAAATGGATTCAAGCAGGAAATGAAGCCATAGAAAGCGATGAAATTATTATTGATAATCAAACACAATTAAAGATAAAAGAATTGAATTTAGAAGGAGTAAAAGTCAAGATAGAAGGCAATAAAATTAAGACAAATAATAAATTGCAAACAACTAACCCAAATATTTATGCTTGCGGTCAACCTATTGGTTCATATAATTTATCTAATCTAGCTTGCTATGAAGCTAGTATTGCCGTTAAAAATGCTATTTTTTATCCCATTGTTAAAATCAATTATGATCATTATCCTATGCGAATGTTAACCAACCCTATTTTTTCCAAAGTTGGGTTAACAGAAACACAAGCAAAACAAGGTTATAACGAAGATTTAATTATTATCAAACAAAACTATAAAAGCCTAGTTAAAGCTAATATATTAGACGAAACCACTGGATTTTGTAAAATAATTACTCGCCGAAATGGCATAATTTTAGGATGTCATATTATAGGTTATCAAAGCGACGAAATTATTAACTTAATCTCTTTAGCTATACAAAATAAACTGAAAATTCAGAAAATTGCTCAATTATTTCCTCCCTACGGAACAACATCAGAAATGCTATTCCAAATTTCTCAAAAATGGCAAGAACAAAAACAGCCAAAGAATACATTAATCAATAATTGCTTAGAAACGCTACTATTTTGGCGAAGAAAATGGAATAAATAGACAAAATATAATTAATATGTGTATCAAATTAAACTTGAACAGTAGTTAAAAGTAGTTTTTATTTGCATAGATTAAACATTAAAATGTCAACACTACCCACACTTCCCACCCCAGACACACTGAATTGAAAACTGGTATAAGATGCTGAATAGCCAAAAGAAGCGTTATAATTATCCCCGTTAGGATCGGCAGTAACCAACCATCATTATATAAAGAATGAACCAACAGCATCAATTCAGACAAGTGAAATATTTACCCTTAAAATGGTTTAAAGGGGTGATTTTGCTGTTACTATTAAGCCTAGTTGCTTGTCAATCGAGTCAACCTCGGTCCCAAAACCTAGAAACTTCTGGGGAAACCAGAGACGAAACCAACTTAACGCTACAAAATGCAACCCTAGAACAATCTAACGCTGAAGGAGAAATTCTCTGGAAAATACAAGTTGATGAGGCAAAATACAGTCCAGACCGCCAAACAGCCAATTTGACCGCAGTTAAAGGTAATATTTTCCAAGATGGTCAAATCGTATTACAAGTTAAATCTGATTACGGCCTTATTCAAAGAGACGGGGCAGAAATTTTTCTCAAAGATAACGTAGTCGCCGTTGACCCCCGTAATCAAGCAGTTCTCAAAAGCGAAGAAGTGGAATGGCAACCCGAAAACTCCTTATTAACCGTCCGTAAAAATGTACGGGGTTCTCATCCTCAACTCGAAGCATCAGCAAACGAAGGCAAATATAACGCCCGTGAACAAAAATTAGAATTAATCGGGAAAATTAAAGCAACCTCAGAAGCAAGACAGTTACAATTAAAAACAGAACATTTAATCTGGCAAATTCCCAAACAAACGATTATCGGAGATCGTCTTTTGACCATGATTAGGTTCCAAAATAAAACCATTACTGATCGCCTCGTAGCTAACAAGGCCAGAGTTCTTTTAGATAAAAAACAAATCATTATTAAAGAAAATATTGAATATAAATCCCTTCAACCTCCCCTACAAATAGCCACCAATGAAATTATTTGGCACTATCAAACCCGTCAAGTTTATTCGAGTCAACCCGTTCAATTGATTCAATACGCCCAAAATGTTACCGTTACTGGTAATGAAGGTCATGTTAACCTAGCGGAAAATATCGCGTATCTTAAAGGAGGAGTTCGAGGAGTCAGCACAATGAATGATAGTACATTATACTCCAATAATTTAACCTGGAATGTTGTCGCCCAAACCATAGAAGCCTATGGTAATGTCATTTATGAACAAAATCAAGACCCGAAGTTAAATTTAACTGGAGAAAAAGCCGTTGGTACTTTAGTAGATAACAATATTATTGTCACTAATAGCGATCGCCAAGAACGGGTTGTTACCGAAATTTTTCCTGAATAAAATGAGTTTAAATCCTTCTATTCTTCTCGTCAAACTTGATGATTTGTTTAACAATCGTATTAGTCCTGAGTTACAAGAAGCAGGTTATACACCGATTATTATTAATGATAGCCTTCAAGTGCTGGAAAATGTCAAAACCCATCAACCGGCCATGGTAGTGATTAATTGTAAGCCTAACGATAACACAGGATTTGCTTTGTGTACTCAGTTAAGAAAGCTGCAAAAGTCTCTTATTTTAATTATGATGATTAATGCAGAAACGGTCGAAGAAAGAGTTGCTTGTTTAGAAGCAGGGGCTGATGATTATCTGGTAAAAACGGATTATAGTCCAGCACTATTAAAATTAGTTTGTTTTTATTTAACTCCCCCCAAAATTGTCAAAGAACAATTACAATATAGTGACATTATTCTTGATTTGACAACCCGAAAACTTGTTGTTAATAATAAACCAACGGACTTAACAATGAAAGAATTTGAGTTACTTAAATATCTGATGTCTCATCCCCAGGAAGTTTTAAGTCGAGAGAAGATTTTAGAAAATGTTTGGGGAAATGAATTTCAAGGTGAATCCAATGTAATTGAAGTTTATATCCGTTATTTACGTATCAAAATTGAAAATGAAGATCATAAACGTTTAATTCATACTGTTCGAGGTGTGGGTTATGTTTTGCGAGAAGGATAACCTCAGTAATTAATAATTAACAATTAACAATTAACAATTAATAATCAATAATTAATAATTGTTATTCCGAGAAACTCTGAATCCCTCGAATCATCTATAATAATTAGAAAAAAGAAACTTTAAATTATAAAAAGTTATGTTCAGACAAATCAGTTCAATCCTTTTAATTAGTCTTTTTTTAGTGGGATGTTCCCCTTCCACACAAGCAAAATATCCTAAAGATGTGAACAAAGAAATTACAGAAAACGGTCAACAACTTCCTATTGAAGCTACTATTACTATCAAAGAAACCCTGATAGAATTGGAAGTTGCAAAAACCCCCGAACAACAACAAATAGGGTTAATGTATCGTCAATCCTTAGACAAAAATAGGGGGATGATTTTTCTGTTTCAGGAGTTACGTCCTCTTAGATTTTGGATGAAAAATGTTAACATTTCTCTGGATATGATTTTTTTAATCGATGGCAGGGTAAAAGCTGTTTTGTCCAATGTTCCCCCCTGTACCGTTGATCCCTGCCCAACTTACGGACCAGAAAGTTTGTCTAACCAAGTGATTGAACTGCGGGGAGGAAGGGCTAAAGAATTAGGGATCGAAGCAGGTGATCAACTGGAAATTGAATTTACAGAAAAGACCTCCTTATAACCCTTGAAAAATAAGACCCCGTTGTTAACGACGGGGTTTAAATAATAATAAGTTTTATTAATTTAGACCTTGACAAATATCTATAGATTTTCTAAATTATTTATAATACGATCTGCACATAAGATGAAGTGAAGACCTTATCTTCTACAATAAAAAGCCTTCAAGTCCTAATAGTTGTTTGACTGATGGTTATCAGTAAAGTAATTGATGGTGTGAAGAGAAAAAGGCAACATAAGGTAATTATTGGACTTAAAAAGTAGTTACTTTGATAATGTGAGGGGTTGAAAAGTAAACAGAAGATCAACAGTAACTCAGAATTTAACATTCTCTGGGAAAGTTTTTTCTGGATAAATCAATTTAAAGATTAATGAAGTCCCACCACAAATAAAGATCATGAACAACTTTGAAAACCAATACCATTATTTCTGATTCATTCTCGAGGTAAGATAATTATGCCACACACCACATATCAACAATTTTTGCGTTTTCTCCACGAAGAACTATGTTTATCGGCTGATTCTATCGCTATTGCCCAACGTTCTATGAGTGAAACTAAAGGGCCTTTACCCATGTTACTCTGGCAATATGGTTTAATTAATTTGAACGAGTTAGAGAGGATTTATGATTGGTTAGACGCTTCAGTGTACTCTGGTAACCAAGAATTATAATTGATTGCGATTCTTTAAATTGAGAATTTTCTAAGGATACGGGGAACACTAAAATAAACGACCTTTTGGACTTTTAATATGATTCCCCCATCTGAAAATTTGCCTATCTATGTTAGTAGCTTACTAGAACTATTTTGTCAAGAACCCTCCCTGCGGTCGCAACAGGATATTAGTGCTATTGAAGCATCGTTAAAAAAAGCAATTTCTCCTCAGTTTGAAATTGTTTTTGCCGGCGCATTTAGTGCCGGCAAATCTATGTTAATTAATGCGCTTTTAGAACGAGAATTATTATACAGTGCTGAAGGCCATGCAACGGGAACAGAATGTCATATTTATTATGCTGAACTGGAAGAAGAAAAGGTTGTTTTAACTTTTTTGAGTGAAGCAGATATTACAGAACAAGTTAATATTATCTGTCGGAAATTAGGCATTGATCAAGTTACTAATATTAATAATTCTGACATTAACCATATTTTAACTGAAAAGGCTAAAAACATCATTACAGAAGAGGGGGGAGAAACTAAGTCAGAAACAGCTAAACAAGCTAAAGCATTGCTTCTTTTATTAGAAGGGTTTACCAATAATTGCGATCGCATTCATACTATTAATGCGGCCACTTATTCTATGGAACAATTTAACTTTTCTAACTTGACAGAAGCAGCGAGTTATGCTAGACGAGGAAGTAATAGTTCGGTTTTGAAAAGATTAGATTATTATTGTCATCATCCCCTATTAAAAGATGGTAACGTTTTAGTTGATATGCCGGGAATTGATGCACCGGTTAAAAAGGACGCTGAGGCAACTTATAAGAAGATTTCAGACGCGGATACTTCGGCTATTATTTGTGTCTTAAAACCGGCTTCTGGGGGGGATATGACAACAGAAGAAACGGAACTTTTAGAGAAGATGCGAGAAAATTTAGGTATCCGCGATCGGGTTTTTTATGTGTTTAATCGCATCGATGAAACTTGGTACAATGGCCAACTGCGTCAACGTCTAGATAGTTTGATTCAAACTGAGTTTAAAGATACTTCTCGGATATATAAGACCAGTGGATTACTAGGGTTTTATGGTAGTCAAATAAAACAGACTAATAGTAGCGATCGTTTTGGACTAGATACGCTATTTTCTGAGAGTGTAAAAAGCATGGGAGGGGAAGAAGAAACCCCCCAGTTTGTTAGCGAATTTAACAATTATTGTGCTAATTCTGGTAAGTTAACTCGGACTGATTTTAAAGTATCGGTTAATGGTTACGAGACACCCAATGAAAATTATGTCCGTATTTTAAGCGAGTGGGGAAAACCCTTAATTAATCAGTTGATTACTGATAGTGGGATTGAGGAGTTTCGGGACTCTATTACTCGTTATTTAACTGAGGAAAAAAGACCTCAGTTATTTGCGACATTAGCGGATGATTTACAACCTTTGTGTATTGCTTTACAGCAGCATTATTTAGAGCAATATCGAGACTTAGAGAGTCAACCCCGTGAAATTGATGCTATGAAAGCACAGGAGTTAAACCGTTTAAATCATGAGTTACAAGAAGTGGGAATACAGTTCCGAGAACATATTGCTCATGAAGTTAATGAAATTGTGGTTAATGGGGATAATTACTTTGAAGAAGACTTCAAAAAATTGAAAGCTAGAATGGTGAGTAGGTTGGATGAATTATTACAAACTTTTTCCGTAGAAAATGCTCATCGTCGTTCAGCTATAAGTCATCCACGTAATTCTACTGTTCCTTTAATTGCCATTTTAGTTGAAGCTTTGTATTATTTGGCTAATGAGTTAGAAGATGTATTAGTTGATGGGGTTAAAACTCTGATTTCTGCATTTTCTGAAAGACTATTACACCGTATTAAACAAACGGAATATTATCGTAAATTATACCGTTTATTGGGGAACGATGGAGGAGTCGAAAACCAATTAAAAGAAGTAGAAAAAACCTTGATTGCTGCTTTAGTTAGTGAATCTAAAGTTGAATGCGATCGCTATGTAAGAGAAAGTCCTAGATTTTACGATGAAGGTACTTTTTCTATCTATCAATTTCGTCAAACATTACAACAAACTTCTCAAGGTTATGATTGTAGTAGCATGGTGGAAGCGGAAGCAGCGATACGTCAATTATTAAAGTTAGATTTTGAACCAAAAGTATCAGCAACCATCCGTAAACATTTCCGTCAAACTATTAATATGACGCTCAAAAGTCAATTATTACCCATGGCCGAGCAACAAGCAGATAGTATTCTGCAACAGTACGATCAAGCAAGAGATTATTTAGGGCAAACTTTGGAACAAGAAGCACAGGAAAAAATTGCTTATAATGTACGCTTACAAGAGGAAATTAAGGAAAAAATTGCTACTTATAATGAGGCAGTTTTAGGGATTAATAATTGTCTCCAAAGTATGCAAGTTTATGAGCGTCAATTACCTTTAATTAATCAGGGAAGCTTTCAAGATAAAGATATTAAGTCTGATGTTGAAGTGAACAAGGTTTCTGTTAGTAATGGTCACAACTTAAATATTGATGTTGAGGTAGTTGATCTAGTTTAGATTTTTCTAGGGTGGGTAAGCTAAAAAGCATTTAAAATGCTTTTTAGAAGGCAAAAAGCAAAAGGCAAAAGGCAAAAGGAAAGAGGATTATAGCTTTTTTATCCATTTCAACAATAAGCGGTTTAAATGCACAACAGCTTAATACTTACCCTACTTTTTTGTACAAATTTTCAACAATTTTTTGAGGTATATTATGAGTCAAGATCGAATTTGTGGACACAACGAGTATTTAAACAATGATGATGATGTCATTGCTTTTTCTCCAAATTCATTATGTAAAATTGCCAAAATTAAAGAAGTCGTTGATGGCTTAATTAAGGAATATTTGGGGGAATACAGAGACAGATATTTTAAAAGCAAAGGAATACAAGAAACAAACACTTCTGATGATATTGACTGGTATAAGACTGGTAAAGATTGTGAAATTTTACAAGTGGGTTCTAATGGTTGGAAAAAAGGGAAAATCAGACTAAAAGTTAGTTTAGAGTTTATTCCTGATGAACCAGAAATCAATGAAATAGAATCACCTTTAGACGATATTCGTCAATCTATGAATTAACAATAAATCTTTGTAGGGTGGGTTAAGTAACAAGTAAATTTCACGATTATTCTGATAGTTAAACATTTACTTAGTCCACCATCTCAACTTAAATTAAATCAAACAAAAATTACACAAAAAAACATGAGCAATAATCTTGATACAAATAATAAAATAGTCTTAGACTTAGACAATAAATCAGATAGTATATTGTTGATCAAGGACTCATCTGTTAAAGTTAAAATTTTAATAGAAAAAATGAGATATGCTTTTTCAACCGAGGGATTTAAGCATTTAATGTCCACCATATCGAATATTGCTAATTTATACTATGGTGGGGATAGTTGGTTTAATCAGGGAGTAGATTGTGAATTATTAGAAGCCGGAAAAAATTGGAAAAAGGGAAAAGTTAAAATTAATATACAACTAGAATTTATACCCGATGAACCCGAACCTGAAATTAAGAATAATGATTCAGTATTAGACGATATTCGTCAATCGATGAATTAATCATAAATCTTTGTAGAGTAGGTTAAGTAATCAGTAAATTTCGGGATGATTCTGATAGTTAAATATTTACTTAGCCCACTACCTAAAATATAATTAAAATCAACCCATAAGGTAGGCAATACTCAAGAAAAATTGAATAATTATCTAAAATAAGTATTGCCCACCCTACAATTTTCAACTTATAATGAAAAGTGATAACTTTGAAAATATTATCAAAGAAATTCCTCAAGAAGCAAAAGAAAAGGGATTAACACCTAAAATTTTAGAACAGTTACTAAAAAATGATGAAGAAAACTCCAAGAATAAAAATACCAAAATCCGTTAGAGATTATGTTTTTAACAGAGACAACTATCAATGTCAAAGTTGTGGCAAAAAAGAACAAGAAACCAAGTTAAACATTGATCATATTATTCCCTTAGCAAAAGGAGGAAGTAACGATATGAGTAACCTACAAACCCTATGTCAAACTTGTAACCAACAAAAAAAACATCATTTTGATCCTCGGTTTCGTCGTCATTTTACCTAATTAAAAAATTATAGTTAATAACCATGACTAAATTAGTATTATTCGATCACGATGGCGCAATTGATGATTTTTTGGCAACATTATTATTAATGACCATGCCTAATATAGAAATTTTAGGCATTATTGTCACTCCTGCTGACTGTTATATCAACGCTGCTTTAAACGTAACTCGAAAACTACTTGATTTAATGGGATGTGATCATATTCCCGTAGCAGAAAGTACAGTCAGAGGAATTAATCCTTTTCCAGCTTTATACCGTCGTGACTCTTTAATAATAGATAACTTTCCCATTCTTAACCAAGACAATACCATCAAAACCCCCTTAGTTTCCCAAACTGGACAACAGTTTATGGTAGAAACCTTGCACCGTGCCTCTGAACCGGTTACATTAATCGTAACAGGGCCATTAACTACCGTTGCCACAGCCTTAGACATTGATCCCACCATCGAAAACAAGATTAAAGAAATAGTCTGGATGGGAGGTGCATTAAACGTTGCGGGAAATGTAGAAAAAGAGTTTGCACCCGAACAAGATGGTAGCGCAGAATGGAACGCTTATTGGGATGCGA
>JBFRWO010000086.1:0-11756 GCA_051439625.1 Crocosphaera sp.
ATACTGCACCGGTACCAAACCATCCAGCGAAGTTTTGATAAGGCATCCCAAAAAATGCCCCGGGTTGTTCCCAAACCCAAAAGGGCATAGTGGTTTGACTCATGGCTGGATCTAAAACGAAATCCCAAGCAGTTAAGAAAATGGCATCCAAAGCGATGGAAGCAACCATTTTTAACCAATTCTGAGAAATTTTATTATTTAATCCTGCACGGGCAATTAAATAAGCACTAAATCCTAAATAAAACCAAGATAAGGGGATGGTAAAGGGAACTAAACCAGCAATTTTGTAACCTAATCCTGTTAAATAGCGATAGTGACCAAAGGGAAAGCCGGTACTGGTTCCCAGTAATTCACTGGTTAAGGAGATACCTAAAGCCGGTAACATAAAGCCTAACCAATGCCAAAAACCCAGGGTACGATAAGCATAGACGGCAACGGCCGACATTCCTAATAACATATACATTACGCCACCGCCAGCCATAGACCAAGCAAAGGCGGTTTTGCCGATGGGGGGTAAACTAGCGATAAAATCGGGATTGGGCAATACTAACAATAATCCTGCTAAACCAAAGGCCATGGATAATATATGGCCGATCACAAGACTGCGTTCTACGCGCGTAAGGGTTGTCATGGGTTTCTATCAATGTCTATGAGTTAAACTCTAGTTTACAAAACTTTATGAAAAAAATATAATATTTTCTCTGAGTTCGGAGTTCGGAGTTCGGGGTTCAGGGTTCGGGGTTCGGAGTTTGAGACTGGTAACTGCTAACTAATAACTGGTCACTGGTCACTGTTAACTGTTAACTGATTCAATATCGGTCATCGTAGTTGTCATAATCATCGTAGTAATCATCTCGATACCTTGGTTGTTGCTGTTGACGACTTTGTATTTTTTCTTTAATAATTTTCCAAAGTTTTTTGAGGCGTAAATCTAAGGAAAATCCTCGCTTGGTTTGAATAACAATGGTGTTACTAACTCTATCATGAAAGGCTTGGTTATATTCTTCATCGCCGATGGCCAGTCCACAATCAATGATTAGGGGAGTGATAAAGATTAACATGGATAGACCATTCTTAAAATTAATGTTTAATCCCACCATTGCTAACATGGCAGCAAATCCTACAATAGCTTCTCGTTTGGCTAATTCTTTTAACCCAGGAACTCGTAGAAATCTCAGATCAATAACTTTAATATCAAAAGACCAACTTCCTAAACTTTGTCCTTTATTTTTTTCTACAATAATGACCCGTAAAATTAGCCAGACAACCAAGAAAACTAGGTCTTTAACCAATCCTTTGAAAAAAGAACTTAAAAACCAGACTGTTACAAAGTCGAGTAAAAAAGCATAGGCACGGCGATCTACAGGAACTTTAGGAAATCGTCGGTAACTGGGGGGTAATTGATTAGAATCCATACATTTTTCGTTTATTTAAACATTGTTTGAAAGGCTTTTACTTTTAAATCAATTCCTGTAATGGCGGTTCCGACAACAACAGAGTAAGCACCGTAATCTAGGGCTTTTTTTGCCTCTTCGGGGGTAGAAATTCCTCCTTCTGCAATAATAGGAACGTTTAATTGTTTACTCATTTCTTCTAATAATAAAAACCCTGGAGGGTTAAACTTTTCGGTTTCTTTTGTATACCCATAAAGAGTGGTTCCGACAAAATCTGCCCCTGCTTTAGCTGAGGCCATGGCACTTTCTATTGTATCAACATCAGCCATTACTAATTTTCCTAATTTTTGGTGAATATTGTCGATTAAATCGGCTAATTTTTCTCCTTGGGGACGTTTTCTTAAGGTGCCATCTATGGCAATAATATCGGCCCCTGCTTCTGCGATCGCCTCTGCATCTTGATAACAGGGTGTTATATAAATATCATACCCTGAATAATCTTGTTTCCACAGTCCAATAATAGGAATATTTGGTAATTCTTTTCTCACTTGTTTCACATGATACGGGGTATTAATTCTAATTCCTTTTGCCCCTTGATTAATGGAAGCTTTGGCCATAGCAGCAATAATTTTTGGGTCAAATAGTGGAGAATCAACCGGCGCTTGACAAGAAACAATTAAACTAGATTTTGGAATAATCATAATACAAAATTTAATTCTTTAACTGGTAACTGATAACTGGCAACTGGTAAATTTTTACTAAATTTCTGATTCATTATTGTTGAAAATTAAAGCATTAACGCGCTTTAATAAAAGATTCGGTTGGATTGGTTTAATTAAATAGTCATCTATGCCAATTTGAGAAATTTCTGTCCATTCTTTGGAAGTAATTCTATCTCTTAAGACTAACACTTTTGTGTCTTTAGTTTCTGGTGATTCTTTTAATGATTCATTAATTTTTATCACCTCTGATATATCTTGATCTAAGATAATTGCTGATGGTTCAAGTAATTCAATTTTTTTTATTACTTTTGATCCATCCATTAACCAAATAAAGTGATAGTTTGCTGCTGTTAATAATTCACCGATTAAAGTGGCTATTTCTTCATTACTTTCTACTAAAACTATAGTTTTATTTTTTGTAAACAACGCTTGATTTTTTCCTGAATTTTTGCTTAACTTTGCTTGATTTTGAGGTTGATTAGGAATTCTTACAGTAAAGGTAGAACCTTGATTTACAATAGATTCTACTTCGATTGTTCCCCCATGAAGTTCTACTAATTGTTTAGTTAATGCTAACCCTAAACCGGTGCCACCATAGATACGTCTACGAGAGTTTTCTAATTGTTGAAATGACTCGAATAATAAGGGTATTTGCTCTTTTTCTATACCAATTCCTGTATCTTCTACCTCTAAACAAAATTGATTATTTTCTCGCCAAATTCTTAAAGTAACTGTTCCATTTGTAGAGGTGAATTTTAACGCATTATTTAATAAGTGATAGAGGATTTGTTGAACCCTTTCTGGATCAGCACAAAAATTATCTTGTTGAGCATCAACTTGGACATCAAGTTCTAATTTAATACTACGACGTTTGGCTTCATCATTAACTTTTTGAATAATATTATTAGCTACTTTTTTAAACGAGAATTCTTGAACAGCTAATACATATTTTCCTGATTGTAAGTTAGAATATTCTAGAATTTCATTAATCATATCTAATAAATGATTACCACTATTTTGGATGGTTTGTAAATATTTTTTCTGCTTATCTATAGGCAAGTTTAAGCCCTCTTGTGACCAATGTAATAAGGTTCCTGATAAACCAATAATACAAGTTAAAGGAGTGCGTAATTCATGACTCATATTCCCCAAGAATTCGCTTTTAGAATGATTCGCTGCTTGAGAAGCAATTAATGTATCTCGAAGTGCTTGGGTTCTTTCAATAACTCGCTGTTCAAAGGTATTTTTTTGTTCTTGAACTTGAGCGTATAATTGTGCTTGGTAAATAGCAACGGCTAAATGTTCTCCTATCTGGCCTAAAAATGCTTTTTCACTCTCTAACCATTGTCGTTTTTTGAAGCATTGATGAGCAATTAACAGTCCCCATAATTTACCCTCGACAACAATAGGAGCAATTAATTTAGATAATACCCAATATTTTTCTAAAAATTGACTTAAACATAAGGAAGCTGAATACTGTCTTTGTACATCGTCAATACCAACAATTTCTCCTTGACGATATTTATGTTGATATTCAGGAAGATTCGCAAAACAAACATCTTCTGCCACAATCTTTAATAAAGAAGGAATACTTTGAGAAACCCGTGATTCGTAGGTTACTAAACCCCCAGTTATCTCTAAATTTTCCGATTCATAATTTGAGATATTTTGTTTATTAAATTCATAAATAACTAAACGATCAACTTGCAAAAAACTGCGTAATTCTCTAACGGCTGTTTCTAAAATAACCGATAATTCTAAACTTTGACGAATTTGACCAACAACTTGATTTAATAACCTTTCTTGAGCAACTTGTTGACGCAGTACTTCTTCCATGGGTTCACAAGTTCTCAGTCCCTCATACATCACGTCTGAACTTTCTGAGAATTCGGGTACTAAAATGTTCCATAAGCGACCGTTAAAATGGGTTTGTAGGGGGTTTACTTCGGGTAAATGAGGTTCTATGTAGGGAATCAATCTTTTGCGCCAAGGAGAGCTATTATCAAGGTGCCGCTGTAACTTCCGCGTAAACTCGGCGATCGCTTGGGGATCGCAAGTAATGATAACCTGATAAGATAAGGATGAAGCGTTGAGTGTGCCTTGCAATAACGCACATAATTGAGACGATAGCAGCAAATAGAACTTTTTTGCCCCTAAAATTTCAGCAATATTTGTGATTTCTGAAGATATTATGGAATCGTTAACTAACACTGCTGAAGAACCTTCTATCTCCATTAGCTCTCGCCAAAGGGAACAAAGTTTCTCAAATATACTTATAGGTAAAGTTCGACGTAAAATAGATTTTGAAACAGGATTCATCACATTGGACAAGACTAAAGGAAAAGAGACATAATCTTTGAATAGAATCTCTCCGTTTTCCTATCCTATCCTGAAAGTTCATTTTCTTTAAATATTAAGGAGTTTTAATGCACCGAATAGCTGCTACCCCTGGAGGTTGGAATGCTGAGCAAGAGGGAGTTATCTTTATTGAACAAAATCAAGCACCTATCATCTTTTTAAGCGCAGCAGATACAGATATTCAAAGTTTAGCTGCTTGTTTGCCTTTTTTGCCTGCTCATTTTCCTGCAATACGTGCTACAAATATTCTCCAATTGCAACAGCAATTAAGTATTGATACTTATGCAGAGGAGGTATTATCCCAGGCTAAAGTAATTATTATAAGGTTATTGGGGGGTCAGTCTTATTGGCCTTATGGGTTAGAAGTTATCAAAGAAGTTGCTCAGTTAAATAACATTATTCTCTTCATTTTACCAGGGGATGATCATATAGATGAAACTTTAATGAGTCATTCCACGGTTAGTTTTTCTCACAGTCATAAATTATGGCTTTATTTAACCCAAGGTGGCCAAGAAAATTGGCTAAATGGTTTAAAATTTATTTCCGATATTTGTTGGCAAACTAATTATAATCCTGATAGTCCTAATCTTGTTCCTGACTTTGGTATTTATAATACTCCGTCGTTAACGACTGGGTTTAACAATCATACTAATTTTGCTAATGTTGTTATTATCTTTTACCGTTCCCATTATTTAGCAGGAAATTTACAACCGATTGACGCTTTATGTAAAAGTTTATTCGATCAAAAAATTAATCCTATTGCTATTTTTATATCTTCTTTACGTGATCTTGATATTCAAAATAAATTGATTGATTACTGTGAATCTTTAGCGGATAATCCTATCCATTTGATTTTAAATACAACCAGTTTTTCTTTAGGAAAAATAGATGATAGTTCTTGCAGTGATTTATGGCAAAATTTAGACATTCCTATCTTACAAGTTATCTTTAGTAGTGGCACAAAAGAACAGTGGGAAAATAGTTTTCAAGGATTAAATCCTAGAGATGTTGCCATGAATATTGCTCTCCCCGAAGTTGATGGTAAAATAATCACTTGTGCTGTTTCTTTTAAATCAGTTTCAACCTGGAATGAACAGTTAGAAACCGATGTTATTGTCTATGAATCTGTAGAAGATAGAATTGATTTTGTTAGCGAATTAGCTGCTAATTTCATTAAGCTTCAAAATACACTAACTAATCAAAGAAAAATTGCTTTAATTTTAGCCAACTATCCCAATAAAGATGGAAGAATAGCCAATGGTGTGGGTTTAGATACTCCTGCAAGTTGTATCAATATTTTACAAGCATTACAACAAGAAGGTTACAGTATCAAAAATATACCAGAAACAGGAGATGAACTGATCCAAAAGTTAACCCAAGGTATAACCAATGATCCCGAAAGTAAAGAATTACGTCCCATTAATCAATCTATTACTTGTACAGAATACGAACAATATTTTCAAAATCTACCCTCAGAAACTCAACAACAAATTACACAGCGTTGGGGTGATATTCCCGAAGTTAATAATGTTAATTCTTATCCTATTTCTGGTATTCAATTAGGCAATATTTTTATTGGTATTCAACCATCCCGAGGTTATGATTTTGACCCCAGTTTAAACTACCATGCACCGGACTTAGAACCCACACCCAATTATTTAGCTTATTATTATTGGTTAAAAGATCATTTTCAAGCAGATGCTATTATTCATGTTGGGAAACATGGTAACTTAGAATGGCTACCTGGTAAAAGCTTAGCTTTATCATCAATTTGTTATCCAGAAATTGCCTTAGCAACTATTCCTAACTTTTATCCTTTTATTGTTAATGATCCCGGAGAAGGTTCCCAAGCAAAACGTCGTTCTCATGCAGTAATCTTAGACCATTTAACACCACCTTTAACCCGTGCAGAATTATACGGAAATTTAGAACAGTTAGAAACATTAATAGATGAATATTACGAAGCACAAACCTTAGATCCCAAACGACTCAAAATAATCAGCGATCGCATCAAAAATTTAGTGTCAGAAACTAATCTCAATCAAGACTTAGGAATAAATAGTATAAATGATGATAGTTTAGCTCAATTTCTAACCCTTGCTGATGGTTATTTATGTGAACTTAAAGAAGCACAAATAAGAGATGGTTTACATATATTAGGAACTTGTCCCCAAGGAACACAGTTAAGAGATTTAATTATCTCTATTAGTCGTTATCCTAGTTTGAATAGAATGGGTTTAATTACAGCAATAGCAAAAGATTTTAACGTAGATATTGATCCTTTAAATGCTAACTTAGAAGAATCATTTTCTTGTTCAAATTTATCTAAAATAATACCCGAAGAGATTGATACTAAATTTAAAAAATGCCGAATTATTGGTGATGTCATCGAAGTCTTAGAAACCTATGCTCAAACCTTAGTTGAAAATCTAATTAATAATAATAATATTGACAATATTAATAATTTTCCTTGTACCAAAAAAGAACTAAACTGGAGCAAAAATTTTTTACTTCCGAAACTCTATAAAACCCCCCAAGAAATCACCAACTTATTAAGAGGTTTAAACGGAAAATATGTCCCTAGTGGTGCATCCGGCGCACCCACCAGAGGTAGACCAGAAGTTCTACCCACCGGACGCAACTTCTATTCTGTGGATATCCGCGCTATTCCCACCCAAACTGCGTGGGATGTGGGTAGAAAAGCAGCAGAAGTCCTCATAGAGCGTTATACTCAAGATAACGGAGAATACCCCCAAACCCTCGCTATTTCAATCTGGGGGACTTCTACTATGCGCACCGGAGGTGATGACATTGCCCAGGTGTTAGCTTTATTAGGAGTACAACCGATCTGGGATGGTTTATCCCGTCGGGTGGTAGATTATGAAATCCTTAAACCATCGGTTTTAGGGCGACCCCGTGTAGATGTAACGGTACGGGTATCAGGATTTTTTAGAGACAGCTTCCCTAATTTACTACAGCTATTGTACAAAGTTATCAAAGATGTGTCAAGCCTCCAAGAATCAAAAAGTATTAATCCCCTTGCTGCAAAGGTAGAAGAAGAACAGGAATTTTGGCAGCAACAAGGGTTAACGAAAGAACAAGCAAAATTGAAGTCAGGTTATCGAATTTTTGGCTCAAAACCAGGTGCTTATGGTGCCGGTTTACAGGGATTAATTGAGTCACAAAATTGGGAAAATGAGCAAGATTTAGCAAAAGCTTACATTAATTGGAGTTGTTACGCTTATGATAAAAATGGAGTTGGTCATGGAGTTCCAGAAGTATTTGAAAAACGTTTAAAACAGTTACAAGTTGTCTTACATAATCAAGATAATCGAGAACACGATCTCTTAGATTCCGATGATTATTATCAGTTCCAAGGTGGTTTAACTGCTTCTGTGAGGTCATTAACAGGCAAAAATCCAGAGACTTACTTTGGAGATAATTCCATTGCTACTAATCCCAAAGTTAGACGATTAAAAGAAGAAATTGCTAGGGTATATCGTTCCCGTGTTATTAACCCAAAATGGATCAAAGGGGTGATGAGACATGGTTATAAAGGTGCTTTTGAAATGTCAGCAACGGTAGATTATTTATTTGCTTATGATGCCACAGCAAACTGTGTAGAAGATTTTATGTATCAAGGAGTAGCAGAAACTTACTTATTTGAGGAAAAAGTACAACAATTTATTCAAGAAAAAAATCCTTGGGCTTTGCGAGATATGGCCGAAAGATTATTAGAAGCAAATCAAAGAGGATTATGGAAAAATGTTAATAATAATACCCTGGATAATTTAAGGAATATTGTGCATGATGCAGAAAGAAAAATTGAAGAAAAATAAGTTCTCATAAAAAACAATATTTTAGATTGTTATTGAGTAAATATAATGTAAAATGAGCAGAGTTTAATTCTAAATTTGATATTTGTCCAACATTCAAGATAGAATAGAGGAAGTGTCAAATTTTTCTCGTTGTAAATATAACAAGTATTATGGCTCATGCAACCGATATAAAAGCCTTGGCCCGTTGGATGTGCGCTGATTTTAGTAATCAAGAACAAGCCTTTGAAAATCCGCCTTTTTATGCTCATATTAGGGTTTGTATTCGCCCTTTACCCATCGCTAATTTTCCCGAACCTAGTTTATTCTTAGAACAAGCTTATGATTATGCCTTGAATCAACCCTACCGGGTACGGGTATTAAGACTAAAAATTGTTGAAGGAAGAATAGAATTAGAAAATTATAAACTTAAAGAAAAAGAAGCCTTTTTAGGCGCGTCCCGTGATCTAGACAAATTAAAAAAAATCACCCCTGATGATCTCGAGTTAATGCAGGGCTGTGATATGTTTATCGATTGGACTGGAAGCAGTTTTAAAGGAGTAATTAAACCCGGTAAAAATTGCCTAGTAATTCGCCAAGGGAAAGAAACTTATTTAGATAATAGTTTTGAAGTAGATGACCAAAAATTAATCAGTTTAGATCGGGGCTATGATCCGATTACAGATGAATTAGTTTGGGGATCAGTCGCTGGTGCATTTCACTTTAAACCTCGTCAAAGTTTTGCTGATGAAGTTGAATTTTAATCCCTTAATTTCGGTTAATTCTACCTCCATTTAAAACCTGATCAATCCGTATTTGATGGGGGGTTTTTTCGGCTTCACCGCCACCTCCCATCATCTGGGTACAAGCTGCACTACTAAAACAAGATTGGATGTCTTTTTCTGTTTCTTCTCTAGCCGATTCTTCAGGAGTTTTATTATTGTTTAAATCTGTTTTTTCTTCGGGATTAACATTAGAATTAACAGGAGTAGAAGGAACAGAATTAGAATTAGAGGCAGGAGAACATAACCCAGATAAATCCAGAGTATTTCCGCCTTGATCAATACCATAGCAACCAGGAGAAGCATTGACATTACTGATAATTAATGTTGCCCCAAGTAAAGAAGAAACAATAATTATCCCTGTTGTTAAAAATGACTTCATAAAATTTGCCTATCCTTCAATAAGTATTCACTTAGATCGTAATCTTTCACTATCAGGATAGGCATCGCTGAATTTACGGAAACATATTGTTAATATTAGTTAAATTCCTGAGAACTTTCTAACTTAGTTTTAATAACAGTGGGAATTAATTCTAAAATTTGCTCTACCGTATCATCAGCAGTTTGATATCTATCAATAATAATTTGTAAATCACTTTGAGCATATAAAGAGCGACGTTCTTCTAATAAAGATTCTAACTTCAAACTTAAATCCGTTTTTTGTAAGAGAGGACGAGTCTTATCATTCGCTAAACGTTTGGTTAAAATCGGAATAGAAACATCCAACCAAACAATTAAACCATGATGTAAATAACTCCAATTTTTGGGTTTCACAACGCTACCACCTCCCGTAGAAATGACACTTTTAGTACAAGCTGCCAACTCCGAAAGAACCTCAGTTTCAAGCTGCCGAAATGTCTCTTCTCCTTGGGTAGCAAAAATATCATTGATACTCTGCCCAGTCACTTTTTCAATTAACACATCACTATCAAAAAAACGATACTCTAAACGCTGCGCTAACTTTTGCCCCACCGTTGTTTTACCCGTCCCCATCATACCCACTAAAAACACATTAACCCCTTGAAGTAACTGCTGCATAGTAATTCTCATAATTCAGAAATAATTATCCATTTTACATCTCCCCAAACTACCCAAACTACCCAAACTACCCAAAATCCCTATACTCTAGCCACACTCCCCAGATTTTCCTTTGAACTCAGAGAGAGATTGTGTTAAATTTTGTAATGAGGTACAATGCCAATTTTAATCTTGGCCCCAGTGGAGAGATGTAAAAGAGGCAACGGCATAGTAAACTATCCATACCATCCAATTATCCATCCTTAAATCGATAGCGGATTACAGCTTAAATGTTTTCTAAACAAGTTACAGATTCACCCGTTTACAAATGGTTTAATGATCGTCTAGAAATCCAAGCTATTTCCGACGACATCACCAGTAAATACGTCCCCCCCCACGTTAATATCTTCTACTGTCTTGGTGGAATTACCCTAGTGTGCTTTATTGTTCAGTTTGCCACTGGGTTTGCCATGACCTTCTATTACAAACCAACAGTTACCGATGCTTTTGCTTCTGTTCAATACATTATGAACGAGGTAAACTTCGGTTGGTTGATTCGTTCTATCCATCGTTGGTCAGCCAGTATGATGGTATTAATGATGATCCTCCACGTCTTCCGTGTTTATCTAACAGGTGGCTTCAAAAAGCCTCGTGAGTTAACCTGGATGACAGGAGTTATCTTAGCGGTTATTACCGTTTCTTTTGGAGTAACAGGATACTCTTTACCTTGGGACCAAGTAGGTTACTGGGCGGTTAAAATCGTATCCGGTGTTCCTGCTGCTATTCCCGTTGTGGGAGATCAAATGGTTGAACTGCTCAGAGGTGGTCAAAGTGTTGGACAAGCAACCTTAACCCGTTTCTACAGTCTCCATACCTTCGTTTTCCCCTGGTTAATTGCAGTATTCATGTTAGCCCACTTCTTAATGATTCGTAAGCAAGGTATTTCTGGTCCCTTGTAAGCCGTATCTGAGAATAACTTAGGGTAATCATTCACCAACCCGGCCCTCAAAGTGCAGGGATTGCCTAGACCAATCTAGGTGACGCAAGAGGTGAATACCACATTGAGACACAGCTTGGTACACACTTCCGAATACCTCCCTAGTTCGGACTATCTGTAAACCCAATTGGTTGGGTGCTGTTAGACAGGACATCTTAGTTGTGTTGTGGGAAGGGACATCTATACGAGTTTGCGAGTCTCGGCCTTATCGGTGTTTCAAAACTCGCCCCCGTTAGGGGATTCTAAAGCTGTCCAAATAGGACGGATTTTCAGACCGAAAATTTTCGATGAAAATCCTGCTGATCCTAATACGTGAATAAGGAGAAATCAATAAATGGCAATTGAAAAAAAGCCAGATCTAAGCGATCCTAAATTGCGCGCCAAGTTAGCCCAAGGAATGGGACACAACTACTACGGTGAACCTGCTTGGCCCAATGACTTACTCTATGTGTTCCCCGTAGTTATCTTCGGAACCATTGGTTTGTTAGTGGGTTTAGCGGTACTTGATCCCGCTTTAGTGGGAGAACCTGCTGATCCTTTCGCAACTCCCCTGGAAATCTTACCTGAATGGTATTTATACCCCGTTTTCCAAATTTTACGGGTTCTTCCCAACAAATTACTAGGAATTGCTTGTCAAGGTGCTATTCCTATTGGTTTAATGTTAGTTCCTT
>JBFRWO010000087.1:0-7265 GCA_051439625.1 Crocosphaera sp.
GTGGGATTAAACATTAATTTTAAGAATGGCTTATCCATGCTAATCTTTATTACCCCCTTAATTATCGATTGTGGGCTGGCGATCGGTGATGAAGAATATAATCAAGCCTTTCATGATAGAATTAGTAACACCATTGTTATTCAAACTAAGCGAGGATTTTCCTTAGATTTACGCCTCAAAAAACTCTGGAAAATTATTAAAGAAAAAATACAAAGTCGTCAAAAGCAACAACTAAGGGAGCGGGATGATTATGACTACGATGATTATGACGACTACGATGACCGATATTAAATCAGTCATCACTCCGAACTCCGAACCCCGAACTCCGAAATCAAATTAAGTATTATATTTTTTCATAAAGTTTTGTAAACTAGAGTGTAACCCACAGACATTGATAGAAACACATGACTACCCTTATGCGCGTGGAACGCACTCTTGTTATCGGCCATATTTTATCCATGGCCTTTGGTTTAGCAGGATTATTGTTAGTATTGCCCAATGCCGATTTTATTGCTAGTTTGCCCCCCATTGGCAAAACCGCCTTTGCTTGGTCTATGGCCGGCGGTGGTGTCATGTATATGTTATTAGGAATGTCAGCGGTTGCTGTTTATGCTTATCGAACCCTGGGGGTTTGGCATTGGTTAGGCTTCATGTTACCGGCCTTAGCCATTTCCTTAAGCAGTGAATTACTGGGAACGAGTACCGGGTTTCCCTTTGGTCACTATCGCTATTTAACAGGATTAGGCTACAAAATTGCCGGTTTAGTTCCCTTTACCATCCCTTTATCTTGGTTTTATTTAGGATTTAGTGCTTATTTAATTGCCCGCGCAGGATTAAATAATAAAATTTCTCAAAATTGGTTAAAAATGGTCGCTTCCATCGCGTTGGGGTCTATTTTCTTAACTGCTTGGGATTTTGTTTTAGATCCAGCCATGAGTCAAACCACTATGCCTTTTTGGGTTTGGGAACAACCTGGGGCTTTTTTTGGAATGCCTTATCAAAACTTCGCTGGATGGTTCGGTACCGGTGCAGTATTTATGACCGTTGCTACCTTAATTTGGAAAGTGAAACCCTTGAATTTTCCTCAAAGCAACTTAGGACTACCTTTAGCTATCTATGTTAGCAATTTTGCCTTTGCCATGATCATGAGTTTAGCATCCGGCATCTATATCCCTGTTATCTTAGGGTTAATCGTCGGTTTACTGCCAGTGTTGGTGTTGTATCGTCTTGCTGATAGCCAAACCGAGGCAAATATTCCCGAAAATCTCGTCAAAGTGTCATTTAATAATGGATAATTGACAATGAGTCATGGATCATGGAGTCTTCTATTTTGTTGAATGATACGGTTATCGCTGTTATTTCTCTGTCTGTGTTAATGTTCCAAGGAACAGCAACCATTATTCTGTTGTCCCGTTTGCTCAAAGGGGCGATCCGTCGCCCACCCCTAAAACCTCAATTACCCGACCCTGAAATGTTGGGCAAAGTGAGTGTGGTGGTTCCCACCCTCAACGAAGCAGAACGCATTACACCCTGTTTAGAGGGGTTGGGACAACAAAGTTATGAAGTGCGAGAAATTATTATTGTTGACAGTCATTCTCAAGATGGAACCCAAGAACTGGTTAAAACCGCAGGACTGAGAGATCCCCGTTTTCGCCTGATCACCGATGATCCTTTGCCTTCGGGATGGGTTGGCCGCCCTTGGGCTTTACATAATGGCTTTTTATATAGTTCTCCTCGTAGTCAATGGGTGTTGGGTATTGATGCTGATACCCAACCTCAACGAGGGTTAGTAGCTAGTTTAGTTAAGTCTGCGGAGGAAGAAGGTTACGATCTCGTCTCCTTATCCCCTCAGTTTATTCTCAAAGATGCAGGGGAATGGTTGTTACAACCGGCTTTATTGATGACCTTATTGTATCGTTTTGATTCGGCTGGAGTGAGAAACCAAACCCCAGATCGGGTGATGGCCAATGGTCAATGTTTCTTGTCCCGTCGTTCTGTTTTAGAAGCATTGGACGGTTATACTTGTGCTGCTGGTTCTTTTTGTGATGACGTTACTTTAGCCCGTGAAGCTGCGAAAAAGGGCTTTAAGGTGGGATTTTTGGACGGTAAGAACTTAATTCGGGTGAGAATGTACGAAGGTGTTCAAGAAACCTGGAAAGAATGGGGGCGATCGCTGGATCTTAAGGATGCTGCTTCTACTCCTCAAGTTTGGGGTGATTTAGCTTTATTATTATTGACTCAAGCTTTACCTTTATTGTTATTAATTATTTTCGTTAGTTTTTGGTTAGTTGGTTATAATTTTCTGAGTTTGGAATTGGCGATCGCTTTAAATCTTCTTTTAGTTATTATTCGTTTTGCCTTATTATTTGCTGTTTTTCCTTCTTATTACAAAGATAAGTCTTTATGGGTTAAATCATTATTATTTTGGTTATCTCCTTTGGCTGACCCCTTAGCAGTGTTGAGAATCTTTTTATCTTCTTTACAAACACCGAAACAATGGCGAGGTAGAAGTTATGGTAATTAATAAAGACTAGATTATTGAAATGGTTAAGTAAGTCAAATACAATTAAGTTTCAACAGCTATGCTTACCTATATTCTAAAATTAAAAACTAATAAAATTACCAAAAAGTGAGGTTGTCATGATTCAATCATTACCAAAACTAATAACCTTTGATGAATTTATTGAATGGCTACCAGAAACAAGACACTATGAATTACACGAAGGAACAATAGTTGAAATGCAACCTACAGGAAAACATGAAGATATTACGGCATTTCTCACCCAAGAATTAACTTTAGAATACACAAGGATGAATTTACCCTATCGTATTCCCCCCAAAGCATTAGTTAAACTAAAAAATAAAGAAACTGGTTATAATCCAGACTTATTACTAATCGATCGCCAATATCTCACATCTGAACCATTATGGGAAAAGAAATCAACTATAATTAATGGAGAATCTATTCCCTTAGTGATTGAAGTTGTCAGCACTAATTGGCGTGACGATTATGGTTATAAGTTGATTGATTATGAAGCTATGGGAATCTGTGAATATTGGATTGTTGATTATTTAGGAATAGGAGGAGTCCGTTTTATTGGACAGCCAAAACAACCTACTCTTTCCATTTATCAGCTTGTGGATGGAGAGTATCAAGTCCAACAGTTTAGAGAAAAAGAACTAATTAATAAATCACTAATTTTTCCTGAATTAAATTTGACTGCTGAACAGATTTTTCAGGCTCAAAAATGATAATTAACTAACAAATGACTCAAACACAAACGGAACCCAAACTATACAACTTTGATCAATTCATAAGCTGGTATCCTGAAGATACTCAATTCCGATACGAACTGCACGATGGATTAATTTTCAAAATGCCCAAACCCAAGGGAAAACACTCAAATTTAACAGGTTCTCTGATTGAACAATTATTAATAATTATTAGGCAAAAAGGCAAAGGTGGTATTTGGACTATTCCTAGAGAATCAATTGTTAAACCCAGAGGAGAAAAATCAGGTTATGAACCAGATATTATCGTTTTAAACCAAGAAGTGTTGGGGGCAGAAACCCGTTGGGAAAGTGAATCTGTTATCCAAAATCCTGATTCAGTTAAATTAATCGTCGAAGTTGTTTCAACCAATTGGCGAGACGATTACTACAATAAACTTAGGGATTACGAAGAAATGGGAATTCAAGAATATTGGATTGTAGATTATGCCGCATTGGGGGCAAGAAAATTTATTGGCAACCCCAAGCAACCGACATTTTTTGTTTGTAATTTTGTTGACGGTGAATATCAAATGAATCCATTTACAGGAAATAGTCCCATTGTTTCCCCAACCTTTCCCGAGTTCAACCTATCCCCAGAGAAGATTTTCGCTTTGGCCTTTTAGCTTTCTAGATATCCTCACCTCAATTACCTAAACTTCCACACCTTACCCCTATCCCTTAAGAAAAACTTTCCTATTCTTTGACCTAAACCCTTAGCACTCATAACATAAGAGTGCTAAATTAACATAAGTGGGAAAAAGGCAACCCTGGTCTGAATCATTGCCAGCAGTCCCATTAGAAGGCGTTATAGGAGTAACTAGACAAATATGGCAAAAATTGTCTCATTTAGTGACGAATCCAGACGCGCATTAGAACAAGGGGTAAACGCCCTCGCTGATGCCGTCAAAATTACCCTCGGTCCCAAAGGCCGTAACGTATTGTTAGAAAAGAAATTTGGCGCACCCCAAATTGTTAACGACGGAATCACCGTTGCTAAAGAAATTGAATTAGAAGATCCCCTCGAAAATACAGGGGCAAGATTAATCCAAGAAATCGCCTCAAAAACCAAAGAAGTGGCTGGAGATGGAACAACCACCGCCACCGTTATTGGTCAAGCTTTGATCAGAGAAGGACTCAAAAACGTCATTGCTGGGGCTAACCCTGTGGCCTTGCGTCGTGGTATGGAAAAAACCATGGCTTATTTGGTCCAAGAAATCGAAAATATTGCTAAACCCGTAGAAGGGGAAGCCATCGCCCAAGTTGCCACCGTCTCTTCTGGTAACGACCAAGAAGTGGGTGACATGATCTCTTTGGCTATGGATAAAGTAACCAAAGATGGCGTAATCACCGTAGAAGAATCTAAGTCTCTTAATACTGAGTTAGAAGTAGTAGAAGGGATGCAGATCGATCGCGGTTATATCTCTCCTTATTTCATCACCGATCAAGAACGGCAACAAGTGGAATTTGAAGATGCTTTAATCTTGATCACCGATAAAAAAATTAGTGCGATCGCTGATTTAGTCCCCATTTTAGAAAATGTTGCCCGCGCTGGTAAACCTCTATTAATCGTCTCTGAAGACATAGAAGGGGAAGCCTTAGCCACTCTGGTAGTAAACAAAGCCAGAGGTGTGTTAAATGTGGCTGCTATTAAAGCCCCTGCTTTCGGACTAAGACGTAAAGCTATCTTACAAGATATTGCCATCCTCACCGGCGGTAGCCTCATCTCAGAAGATGTGGGCTTAAGTCTGGAAACAGTGGACTTGGATATGTTGGGACAAGCTACCAAAATCAATATTTCCAAGGATAACACCACTATCGTTGCTAACACCGATGACAGGGTAAAAGCAGCAGTAGATAAACGCATTGATCAACTGCGTCGGGAACTGGCTGCTACTGATTCCAGTTACGACACCGAACAACTACAAAAACGCATCGCTAAGTTAGCCGGTGGGGTAGCTGTTATTAAAGTCGGGGCTGCTACTGAAACAGAATTAAAGGATCGTAAACTACGGATTGAAGATGCCCTCAACGCTACTAAGGCAGCCGTAGATGAAGGTATCGTCCCTGGCGGTGGTACTACCTTAATTCACTTAGCTTCTAAGGTAGCTGAGTATAAAAATAGCCTCACCAATGCTGAGGAAAAAGTGGCTGCTGATCTCGTAGCTAAGGCATTGGAAGCCCCCTTACGTCAGTTAGCCAACAATGCTGGTTTAGAGGGTTCTGTTATCGTTGAGAAGGTCAGAGAAAGCGACTTTAACATCGGTTACAACGCCATTACTGGTGAAGTTGAAGACATGATTTCTGCGGGTATTATTGACCCTGCTAAGGTGGTTCGTTCCGCTTTACAAAATGCTGCTTCTATTGCTGGTATGGTGTTAACCACAGAAGCTTTAGTGGTTGAAAAACCTGAACCAGAAGCTCCTGCAGCCCCTGATATGGGCGGAATGGGCGGCATGGGCGGCATGGGCGGTATGGGCGGCATGGGCGGCATGGGCGGCATGGGTATGGGCTTCTAATAGCTTAATATCCTTCGTTCATTCACCATGAAACCTTACAAGAGACGCTATAGTTAGCGTCTCTTTGCATTTTTTTTAGAAAACTTTTGATACCAAATCGGATTTAGATACCTCCTTTTAAAGCTTCAAAACCCTCCTGCCTCCTGCTATACTAATATTTGGCCTCTGCTAAATCCGCATTGAATTTATCACACCATAGTGTTACTTCATTGTATTTATCTGGATCAAAATCGAATGGCAAACGATAAATTTGTTTTCCTTGATCTAAATTTAAACCAGAAAATAAAGTGTCTTCACTGAATTCATCATTTAGAGAAAAACCTATTTTTGGATCTGGTGCGCCATCAAATTTAAAATTATCTTGAAGGACTAAATAATGAATGTCTCCTTTTTTAATTATTTTAAAATCTCCACTTACTGTATGACCACCTTGTCCAATAAAACTACCAGTTTCAATTAATTGTCCTCCACTCAAAATATCTTCTGCTTTTACTAATGTGGGACTCATTGCAATAGTTAATGCTGACAATAGCCAAATTACTTGTTTCATCATTTTACCCATTAATTGTAAGTTTTTTTCAATCAAACATTTGTTGATTGATTTCATGTTTTTAGTATGTTGGAGTTATCTGAGAATTTCATGACTCAATTGTGAATTAATCCTGAGAATTTGTTAGATTAGAGACGCACTAATACTGCTCGGTTAAGGATTTTGACTTTTGTTTAAGGCAAGCAGAGGAGCAGGGAGAGGGTTTTTCGGGGTTCTCCCCTGCACCCTGCTCCCCTCTCCCATGCAGTCACCATGAAGCCTCACAAGTATGAAAAATACTATATTAAGTATTATTATTTTGAAAATTTTTAATTGTTTATGAATAAACAAGAGTTATTAAAGATTATTGAGAAAGCTAGAGTTGAAGATTGGGAAGAACTGGATTTAGCGAGGAATGAGTTGACGGAAATTCCGCCAGAGATTGGTTCTTTGGTTAAATTGAAAAGGTTGATTTTAGGGAAATGGGATTCAAAAAACAATAAATACATAGGTAATAATATTAGTTGTTTACCAACGGAACTCGGACAATTAAGTTCTCTTCAAGTACTCAATCTCGGTGATAATAAACTAACAGAAGTACCAGTAGAAATAGGACAATTAAGTTCTCTTAAAATACTCGACCTCAGGGGAAATCAACTAACAGAGATACCAAAAGTAATCGGACAATTAACTTCTCTTGAAATACTCGACCTCAGTGGAAATCAACTAACAGAGATACCAGAAGTAATCGGACAATTAACTTCTCTTCAAGAACTCTACCTCTGGGATAATCAACTAACAGAGATACCAGAAGTAATCGGACAATTAACTTCTCTTCAAATACTCTCCCTCTGGGGAAATAAACTAACAGAGATACCAGAAGTAATAGGACAATTAACTTCTCTTCAAATACTCTCCCTCTGGGGAAATAAACTAACAGAGATACC